>DATMMH010000446.1:0-4856 GCA_035569855.1 Candidatus Dormiibacterota bacterium | reverse complement strand
CCCGGCGCGGCGGCGTTCGCCGCGACCGCGCGTCCTGCGCTCGAGGTGGCCCCGGGGCGCGATCTCCCGCCGCCGCCGGCGGCCGGCTTCGCGGCGATGCTGGAGCGGGTCGGCCGCGTCACCATCGCGGGCGGCGCGGTCCACGCGTTGCCGGACCAGCCCGGGGCCGGCGCGGCACTCCGCGCCGGGGAGTGGGCCGGGGTGCGTGGGCGTTTCTGGGCGATGCTCGCGCGCCCGGACGGCGCGGGCGCCGCGGTCGAGCCGCGCCCGGGCCCCGGGGTCGCTCTGGTGGCGGCGCCCGCGCCCGCGGGAGCGGCGCCGACCGAGTGGCGCTACACGATCTATGCGGGCCCCGTGGAGCGGCCACCGCTCGGCCGCGTGGATCCGGAGCTCGAGCGCCTGCTTCTCTCCGGGCTCTGGTGGTGGCTGCGCGCGCTCGCCCTCGGCCTCCTCGCGCTGCTGCGCGCCCTGACCGCGTGGATCGGCCACCCGGGGGTGGCGATCATCGCGCTCGCGGTGTCGGTCAAGGTGCTGCTGCTGCCGCTGGCCGCGGTGGCCGAGCGCCTGCAGGAGCGGGTCAACGCGACGCAGGCGCGGCTTCAGCCCGGGCTCGACACGATCAACGCGGCCCACCGCGGCGAGGAGCGGACGCGGCGCACGCTCGCGCTCTACCGCGAGCTGGGCATCCACCCGCTCTACACGCTCCAGAGCCTGGCCGGCTTCCTGATCCAGATCCCGGTGTTCATCGCGGTCTTCGACATGCTCGCCGAGGACATCGATCTCTACCGCGCGCCGTTCCTCTGGATCCCGGACCTCTCGCGTCCGGACGCGCTCGCCGCGCTGCCCGCGTGCGTGCCCTTCTTCGGCTGCGCGCTCAACCTGCTCCCGTTCCTGATGAGCGGGGTCTCGCTGGCGACCCTGCTGCGGTTCCGCTCCCCGGTCCTGACCCCGGTGCTGGTCCGCCGTCAGCGTCGCAACCTCGCGGCCATGACCGGGCTCTTCTTCCTCCTTTTCTACACGTTCCCCGCCGGCATGGTCCTCTACTGGACGTCCACCAACGCGTTCCAGCTCCTGAGCCAGGAGACGCGGCGGTGGCGGCGGACGCGCCGGGCCGCGACCTAGCGCGCGGGGCCGCCGAGCGCGCGGTCCACCTCGGCGACCAGGCGGATCAGGCCGCGGATGTCGAAGGTCTCCCAGTCCTGCGAGCGGCCCAGCCGCACCACCACGAGCCGGCGGGCGGGCGCGATCACGATGCGCTGGCCCTGGGTGCCCGAGGCGAAGAACGAGTCCGCGGGCATCCCGCCGCGCACGCGGAGCGGGCCGAACTCGCTCTCGCCGCGGTTGGTGAAGAAGCCCGCGCCGTAGCCGTCGCGCGCGCCCGGGGTGGGGGAGGCCGAGTAGGCGACCCAGCCCTCGGGAAGGATCCGTCGCCCGCCCGCGACGCCGTCGCCGGTGTAGAGCAGACCGAAGCGCGCCCAGTCCCGCGCGGTGGCGTACATATAGCTCGAGCCGACCTGGGTGCCGGTCGAATCGAACTCGAGCGTCACGCCGCGCATGCCGAGGGGGCCGAACAGCTCGCGCTGCGCGAAGCGGATCACGTCCTCGGCGTGCCCGCCGACCGCGTCGCGCACGATGCGCGACAGGATCAGGGTGCTGGGGCTGCTGTAGTGATAGCGGGTGCCCGGCGGGACCGTGAGCGCGGCCGACTGGGCGAAGCCCGCCATGTCCGGCTCCGTGTACAGCATGCGGGACGAAGGGTCGAAGCCGCTGTTGGTCTCGTCGAGGGCGAGCCCGCTCGTCATGCGCATCAGCTGCTCGATCGTGATCGCGTGCCGCGGGTCGGAGGGATCGCGCCAGGCCGGGACCGGCGCGGGCTCGCCGACCGCGAGCCGCCCCTGCCGGACGAGGATGCCGACCAGCGCGTTGACCACCGACTTGTTCATCGACCAGGAGAGCATCGGGGTGTCGAGGCCGTAGCCGCGCGCGTACCGCTCCGCGACGATGCGGCCGTCGTGCACGACGACCACCGCCTTGGTGCCGCGGACGGGGCCGCCCGCGGGCTCGTCGAACGCGTGGTCGAGCGCGGCGCGCAGCGGCTCGCTCGCGGGCTCGACCACCATCGGCCCCGCGATGTCCGGGTCCGTGTCCGATGCCGCCGCGCCCCCGTCTCCGGGGGTGGCCGGCGCCGGCGCGGGGGAGGCCGCCGCCGCACTCGCCGACGGCAGCGCCATCGTGCAGCCGACGCCGTCGTGATAGACCGCGCGCATCTCGAAGTGGCCGCCCAGCGTGGTGCTGACCTCCCGGCCGGTCCGGTCCACGCGGTAGTGGATCCACGGCACGAGCCGGCGGACGCCCGGCATGGTGCGGACCGTCTCGGCGAAGGTCTGATCGGGATCGAGCCCGGCCACGAACGTCTCGGAGCAGAGGGTGTGGCTGACGAGGCCGGTGGCGACCCGCACCGCCTTGCCGGGGCGGAGCGCGAGCCCCGCCGCCACCAGCCCGGCGACCGCGAGGAGCACGACCGCCAGGGCCAGCTTGCGCATCGGTGGACGCCCGTGCCCCCGGTCGCGAGCGGCTAGCCGCGGGCGGGCGCCGCCCCCTTCTGCAGCAGGTCGTCGTAGAAGCCGGCCAGCGACTCGAGCATCGGCGCCGCCGGCCCCGAGAACGACGACCCGTGCATCACCCCGAGCGTGCGCGGCTCGAGCGTCGCGAGCCGCCGGATGGTGGCGCCGGTCGCGGGGGTGACGCCGGTGAACCCGAACTGCTTCTCGGCGGTCAGGGCGGGCCCGACGATGTCGCCGCCGGTCACCGGCGCGGGGTCGCCCACGTGGGTGAAGAGGTCGCTGGTGAAGAGCGTCCCGGTGGTCTCCTCGTGCAGCAGCCCCGCGTCCCAGCAGTGCGGCACGTGCGGGGTGTCGAGGCGGCGCACGCGCCGGCCGCCCAGGTCGAGGACCTCGTCGTTGCCGAGGACGCGCGGGGGCCGCGGGGACTGGTCGTTGAGCCAGATCGCGCAGCCGATGGCCCCGTGGGCGACGGTGGCGGCGGGCGCGGCGTCGAGCCACTCCGCGAGGGCGCCGCACTCGTCGGCCTCGACGTGGCTGAAGGTGATCCAGCGCAGCCGTCGCAGGTCCATGACGCGGGCGGCGGCCCGCGACACCGCCGGGTAGAGCGCGCGCTGGCCGCAGTGGAAGAGCAGGGGCTCCTCCGCGTCGATCAGGAACTGGTTGAAGGTGAAGCCCTTCGGCCCCACCGCGGGCAGGAAGGTCGAGAGGCGGTAGATCCGCTCCGCGATCTCGTCGACACGTGTCTCCATCGGGTCCTCCGCCACGCATACTGCTCGGGCCTCGCGGAGGTGTCAAGGCACGCTATAATCACCGGACCGATGCGCTTCGGGACCTTCTTCTTCTTCCAGGCCGCGCCCGGGCTCACCCACGCCGAGGTCGTCCATCGCGAGATCGAGCAGATGGAGTGGACGGAGGAGCTCGGCTTCGACGAGATCTGGCTGACCGAGCACCACTTCATCGACTACGGCCTCGCGGTCGATCCGGCGAGCCTCGCCGCCACCGCGGCCGCGCGCACGCGCCGGGTGCGGATCGGGCTGGCCGCCGCGATCCTGCCCTTCCATCACCCCCTGCGGCTGGCCGAGCAGCTCGCGCTGATCGACATCATCTCGAAGGGCCGGCTCGACGTCGGCGTCGGGCGCGGCAACCGCCCCGCCGAGTTCCGCGGCTACCACGTGCCCCAGCAGGAGAACCGCGAGCGCTTCGACGAGGCGGTCGACATCCTCCTGAAGGCGTGGACGGAAGACCGGTTCTCGCACGACGGGCGGTTCTTCACGATCGGTGAGGCCCGCGTGATCCCCAAGCCCTGGCAGCGGCCCCATCCGCCCATCTATCAGGTGTGCGGCAGCGACGACGGCATCGAGAGCTCGGCCTCGCGCGGCTGGCCGATGCTCAACTCGATCCTCACCGGGCCGGTGGACCAGCTGATCAAGCGGCGCGACAGCTACCTGACCGCGCTGCGCAAGCACGGCCGCACCGAGGCCGAGATCGCCGCGCTCATGACGAACTGGGGCGTGTCCCGGCAGATCTACGTGGCGCCGACCGACGCGCAGGCCCTGGCCGAGGCCAAGGACGCCGAGATGTGGTACCAGGACTCGCTGCGGCGCTTCCAGGTGCCCGAGCGCATCGAGGACGCGCACCCGAGTCTGCAGCCCGGGTTCCGGGCCGCCGCCGAGCGCTTCAAGAAGGTGACGTGGGACGGCCTGGTGGCCGAGACGCTGGCCTTCGGCTCGCCCGACACGGTGACGCGCCACATCCAGACCATGCGCGACATGGGCGTGGGGCACGTGCTCTGCTGGATGAACTTCGGCGGGCTGCCCCAGGACAAGATCCGCCGCTCCATGGAGCTGTTCGCTCGCGAAGTCATGCCGCACTTCCGCGCCCGGGCCTGACTGACGACGCGCGCGGGCGGGGCTATACTGGCCGGGATGGCGTACAACGCGTGGTTCCAGTGCATCAACGGCTGCCCGGGCGAGTTCGACCTCCGGGAGGTCATCTACCGCTGCCCCACCTGCGGGGACCTCCTCGAGGTCCAGCACGACATGGACGCGCTGCGGTCGCGCTCGGCGGCCGCGTGGATCCAGCTCTTCGACGACCGGTACCGGCGCAACACCTACCCGTACGGCTCCGGGGTGTGGGGCAAGAAGGAGTGGGTGGTGCCCTTCATCGACAACCAGAACATCGTGTCGATGTACGAGGGCAACTCGAATCTCCTGTGGGCCGATCGGTACGGCAAGCAGCTCCGGGTCGAGGACCTGTGGATCAAGCAGTGCGGCAACTCGCACAGCGGATCGT
>DATMMH010000445.1:0-5491 GCA_035569855.1 Candidatus Dormiibacterota bacterium | reverse complement strand
GTCCCGATCTTGTTCGCGGTGTCGCCGTTGGCCGCGATGCGGTCCGCTCCGGTGACCACCAGGTCCACCTCGCCCCGCTTCATCACGAAGCCGGCCGCCACGTCGGAGATGAGCCGGTGCGGGATCCCCTCCTTGACGAGCTCCCACGCGGTGAGCCGCGAGCCCTGCATCACCGGCCGCGTCTCGTCCACCCACACCATCGCGAGCTTGCCGCGCTCGTGCGCGGCGCGGATCACGCCGACCGCGGTGCCGTAGCCCGCGGTAGCCAGTGCGCCCGCGTTGCAATGGGTCAGCACGCGGGCCCCGTCGGGCACGAGGGCCGCGCCGTGCGCGCCCATCGCGCGGTTGGCGGCCAGGTCCTCGGTCAGGATGGCCTGCGCCTCGGTCAGGAGGCGCGCCTGCAGGGCCGGCACCGGGAGCGCCGCGCTCGCCACGACGAGCGCGCGCATGCGGTCGAGCGCCCAGAAGAGATTGACCGCGGTGGGGCGCGTCGCGGCCAGCCCCTTGATCGCGTCCTCGAGATCGGCGAGCAGCGCGGGATGGCTGGTCGCGCGGCTCCCGCGCGCGGCCAGCACCACCCCGAACGCGGCGGCCACGCCGATCGCGGGGGCCCCGCGCACCACGAGGGTGCGGATGGCGTCGGCGACGTCCTGCCAGGTCGTGTAGCCGCGCTCGACTTCCTCCATGGGCAGGCGCGTCTGGTCGAGCAGGACCAGGCGCCCGTCCTCCCAGCGCACCGGGGAGATCGTCATCGCGAAGCCCGGTCTTCGTGCCCCGCCGAGAGGCGCGCGCGCAGGTCGGCCAGCGAGAGCCGCCCGATGCGGAAGAGCTTGTCGCGGGTCGCGGCGCCGCGGATCAGGGCGATGTGCGTGCGCGGCACCCGGAGGGCCTCGGCGAGCAGCCCGGTCACCGCCTGATTGGCCAGACCGTCGTGCGGCGCGGCGGTGACGCGCACCCGCAGCGCGGATCCCCGCCACCCCACCACCTCGTCGCGCCGGGCCCGAGGGTCCACCCGGACGTGCAGCAGCTCTCCCTCCGGCCTAGGTGCCGCCGTCATGGCTGGCGTCGGCCTCGAGGTCCTGATCCAGCAGGCGTTGGTACATGTCCACGGTGGCCCGCAGCGACTCGGCGAGCTGCCGCCGCGTGCGCTTGAGCTGGCTGATCTGCGCCTGGATGGCGCCCTCCGCGGTGCGGGCGGCCTCGATGGTCTTCTCGCCCTGCATCTCGGCTTCCTTGATCAGGAGCTGGGCCTCGCGGCGGGCGTTGTCCTTCATCTCCTCGACCATCCGCTGGGTGGTGACCAGCGTCTCCTGCAGCATCCGCTCGCGCTGCTCGAGGCCCCGGGTGCGCTCCTCCGCGGTCTGGAGGTGCTCCTTCAGGAGCGTGTTCTCCTTCAGGAGCGCCTCGTAGTCGGAGGCCAGGTCCTCGAGGAACGTATCCACTTCCTGGACGTCGAAGCCGCGGAAGGTCCGGACGGTGAACTGCTGCTGGCGGATATCCATCGGCGTGATGCGCACGGGGACCTCCTCAGTACAGCGTCCGGGCCACGCCCGGCAAGATGACCCGCTCCACGAACTGGATGGCGATGATGACGATCAGCGGCGAGAAGTCGAGGCCGCCCGTCTTCCACGGCGGCAGCAGACGCCGCACCGGACCCAGCACCGGCTCGGTGACCTGCCGCAGGAACTGGACGATCGGGTTGCGCGGATCCGGGCTCACCCACGTGATGAGCGCGGCCGCGATGACGACCCACGAGTACAGGTTGAGGAGCCAGCCGACGAAGCCGATGAACTCGATCACGAGCGTCTGCCTCCGAGCTCACGCGATCGCTGCGTCGCGCGCTCCACCGCGCTGATGAAGGTCCGCCTCACGCCGCCTTCTTCCAGTGCGGCGATCCCCGCGATGGTCGTCCCTCCCGGGGAGGAGACCATGTCCTTGAGCTGCCCCGGGTGGGTGCCGGTCTCGATGATGAGCTTAGCCGAGCCGAGCACGGTCTGGGCGGCCAGGATCATGGCGGTGGCGCGATCGAGGCCCATCTTTACCCCGCCGTCGGCGAGCGATTCGATGACGATGGCCACGTAGGCGGGCCCGGAGCCGGAGAGCCCGGTGACCGCGTCGAGGGCGTCCTCGTCGAGCACCACCACGCGCCCGACCGCGCCGAACAGCTCCTGCGCGGTCTCGAGATCGCCCGCCTCGAGCCCGTCGGCGCGAGCGATGGCGGTCGCCCCCTCGAGCACCAGCGCGGGCGTGTTGGGCATGACCCGGATCAGGCGCGCGGGCCGGCCGAGCCCGTCGCGCAGCGAGGCCACCGGCACCCCCGCGGCCACCGAGATCAAGAGCTTGCTGCGATCCACCACCCCCGCGATCTCCTTCAGCACCGCGCCCATGATCTGCGGCTTGACCGCGAGGATCACCAGGTCGGCCTCGGCGACCAGCGTTGTGTTGGAGGCGGCCGCCCGGATGCCGTACTGCTTGGTCATCTGCTCCAGGCGATCGGGACGCGCGTCGGTGGCGGCGATGGAGGAGGCCGGCACGAGACCGGCCTGGAGCAGGCCCTTGATGATGGCCTCGCCCATGTTCCCGGCCCCGAGAAAACCGACCTTCTTGTCCTTGATGCTCACGGCGCGGCGCTCCGGGGCGCGCGGTGGCCGAAGATGGCCGTGCCCACCCGCACCATCGTCGCGCCTTCCTCGATGGCCACCTCGAAGTCCGCGCTCATGCCCATCGAGCAGTGCTCGAGCCCGAGCTCGTCGCGCAGCTCGCGCAGCCTCCGGAAGTGCGGACGCGTGGCCTCCGCGGTCTCCGCCACCGGCGGGATCGCCATCAGCCCGCGCACGTGGAGTCCGGGGAGCGTGGCCACCGCCTCGCTCAGGCGCTTGCACTCCGCGGGCGCGACGCCGCCCTTCTGCGGCTCGTCGCCGAGATTGACCTGCAGGAGCACGTTGAGCGCGCGCTCACCGGAGACACGACGCGAGAGCTCCTGGGCCAGCTCGAGTCGGTCCACCGAGTGGATCCAGTCGAAGAGGCGCGCGGCGTCGCGCGCCTTGTTGGACTGCAGCGATCCGATCAGGTGCCACGGCACCGGGTGACCGAGGAGCTCGATCTTCTCCTTCGCCTCCTGGACGCGGTTCTCCCCCAGCGCCGCCACGCCGGCCTCGACGGCCAGCCGGACGCGCTCGGCGTCCATGGTCTTGGAGACCGCGATGAGCAAGACGTGGTCGGGGGAGCGACCGGCCCGCGCGCACGCGCGCACGACGGCCTCCTGGACCCGCCCGAGATTGGCGCGTATGTCCAGCATGAGTGGGGGCGATTCTAGCACGGGAGCGCGGCCACGGTGACCAGCCGGCCGGCGCCGCGCTCGCGACGATAGGAGAAGAGCAGGTCGGGGCGACAGCCGGTGCAAAGCCGCAGATTGTCGATTCGATCGGGCCTCACCCCGGCGCCCGTGAGCTGGTCCAGGTTGGCGCGCCAGAGGTCGAGCATCCACTTGCCGGCCCCCCGGGGGGTGACCCAGGAGCCCCACCCGCCCGGGAAGGCCGCCTCGAGCCGCTCGACCACCGGAACATCCACCTCGTAGCAGCAGGGGCCGATCGAAGGTCCGACCGCGACGAGCAGATCGGTGGCCGCCGAACCCGCCTCGACCAGCGCCCCGACGGCCGCACCGGTCACCCGCGCGACGGTCCCCCGCCAGCCGGCGTGCACCGCGGCCAGCCGGCGCCCCCGCGGGTCGTAGAGCACGATCGGGAGACAGTCCGCCGTCGAGATGGCCAGCGGCAGCCCGGCCCGGTCCGTGGCCAGCGCGTCCGCCGCCCCCGCGAATCCGCCCTTCTCGGCGCGAATGACGTCGGCCCCATGCACCTGCCGTGCGTAGGCGACGGGCTCGCCGGCCAGGCCTCGGGCGCCCAGCGCCTCCGCCGCGTGGGCTCCAAGCGGCGGCCGCGACTCGGTCGGCCGGGCGACACCGGGGAAGTGCCGGGTCGTGAACAGGTGCGGGAGCCCGGCGGCCTCGAGGAGCGCCGAGGTAACGAAGCGCGGGGGGGCGCCGTGCAGGCGTGGGTCGGTGGCCGTCACCCCGTCATTCTCTCACAACGGAAACATGCGCTCTGCGCGTCTCCGTCCGGCACCACGAAGCATCATCGCACAAGGACTTACGCATAGCCGAGACGGAGCCCACTCGCGCCCCCGCACGCCCCTCGACTCGACGGCATCCGGAGTAGGTATAAATTCGCAGGGGGATGAATGAATCACCGCGCGATGGGCGCGAACACGCCCGGCACCGTGCCCGAGTTGGCGCTCTGGCTCACGTATGTTGGGTTGGCCGACGGGCTCTGGCCCTAACGGTCCTTGGCTCCATGTCGCACTTGGCCTCCGGGACGTCCGCACGTCGCGGCGGCGGGCCCCGTGCTGGTAGCCGCCGGTACGTGGGCTGGCTCCCGGCCCAGCGGGAGCGCATCCGCTGGGCCGGCCGGTTCAATTGACAGTCAGGAGGACTGGACGATGAATTCACGCACGTTATTCCTCGCCCGACTCGCGGGCCTATTCGTACTCGTGTTTTCGCTGGCCATGCTCGTCCAACGCGGGGCGATCGAATCCGCGCTCTATGCACTGGTCGCGGACCGCGCGGCGTTGCTGGTGGTTACAATCGTCGGACTCGTCGGCGGACTCGCGATGGTCCTCGGGCACAACGTATGGTCCGGTGGTCCCGTCCCGGTCATCGTGACGTTGATCGGATGGTGGTTGTTGATCAAGACCGCGGTATTGCTGCTTCTTCCGGCCGAGGCGGTAGTGGCGCTCTTCGAAGGGTTCGTGGGCCGACTGTACTATCCCGTCGCGGTCATCGACTTGGCGATCGGGCTCTATCTCACCTACGCTGGATTCAGTCGGCGCTGAGGGGCCCAAGCATTGAGAGTGGTTCTTCGCGAGATCGTGCTCGCCCTGCTCTTGGCCGGAATCCTGCCAGGCTGCTCGGTGTCGCCTGCCGAGCAGGATGCCATCCGCCGGGCATGGGAAGCGAGAGACGCGGAGCGGGCCCAGGAGTGCCACCGGCACGGTGTTGGATTTGTGGCTGGTGGCTGCTCCAGCCCCGGAGGCCCTTGATCCATTGAGGAGCTCCGACAGGCCCCGGGGGTTCGGTCTGTGGATCTACTGGACGACGACCGGGGAACCGGTGCCGGGCTGTACGAGCCCGCGACGTCCAAACTGTGCTTCAATGTGTGGTCAGTCGTGCTGTTGATCGAGGTTGCGCCGGACCAGGCGCCGGAGCAGGTCGTCGATCTGCACGCGATGGTCGCCTATGACCTTGGCGACGTTCGCGTAACGCATCTCCTCTTCGGCAGCTTTCGACAGCGGCGGACTCGCCAGGTAACTTTCGGCCAACGCGCAGAATCGGCATCCGTCCATCGTCCTCTCTCCCTTGATCAGACTTCGACGAAGCGATCAGCACGCTATCGGCCCTTCCCGACCGCCGAGATCGCCCTTCACTCGACCGGCC
>DATMMH010000444.1:0-3882 GCA_035569855.1 Candidatus Dormiibacterota bacterium | reverse complement strand
CGGTACTCCTCGATCTTCCCCATCGCGTCGTCAACCGGGTCCCAGTGCCCCGGAAAGAGGAGCCGCGGGCGAAGCGCGGCCACCTTGTCCAGCGAGCGCAGGTAAGCGGCGACGTCTCCCTCCGGATACGTGATCATCGAGCTCCCCCGGCCGAGAATGAGGTCCCCGGTGAACAGCGCCCGGTCGCCGCCGAGCCAGAAGCACAGGTGGTCGGCGCTGTGTCCGGGGGTGTGGAGCGCGGTCACGTTGAGCGTGCCGACACGCACCACCTCCTGGTCGCCGAGCCCGGGATAGCGCTGGACCGAGGCGTGGTGCGCGGAGGCAAGTCGCTCGGCGAGCGACAGGTGGTCGGGATGCGAGTGCGTGACAAGGACGACTCCGACAGTTGAGCCCGCGATCCGGGCGTTCAGCGCCGCGAGATGACTCTCATCATCGGGGCCGGGGTCGATCACGACGAGCACAGGCCCCGCCTCGACGATCCAGGTGTTGGTCCCTGGTCCGGTGTACGGGCTTGGGTTTGGCGCGACGACGCGATGGACCGCGGCCATTACCGGGGTCGTTGCGCGGGCAGGTAGATGTCGGCGCCGTCGCGCCGCGTGGCGTCGAGCCACCCGTCGAGATGGGTGTCGACGATCAGCCGCAGAAGAGGCTCGCCCATCTCGGGCACGGCCATCGTCCGCCGAGGCTGCGACGCATCGATGCGCACCTTCCACCATGAGCCCAGGGGCTCGGCCGCGATGCTGAGGCCGGCCGGACCGAGCCAGTCCTGCGCGCGCGTGAACGCTTCGACCAGGGCGGGCTCAGAGCCGAGGACGATCGCGTTCGCGGGCAGGACCCGTGCCGCCGAGGGCGTGGCTAAGTTCAGCACCGCGCCCAGCACCACGCCACGGGCACCGTCCTTCGACTGCACGGCGGCGGCCTCCAGCGCGGCGGCGCGCCGCGCGACCTCCTGCGCCTGCTCGTAGACGGCCTCCAGCATCTCGGGCCGGCCGAACGCCGCCTGCCGGGCCGATTCCTGAAGGGCAAGCACCGCGGAGCGAAGCTTGTGGCCGAGCCGGCCCAGCAGGTAGTCGCGATGTTCGTCGACCATGACCTGACCGAGCTCGGCGCACCGCCGCGCCAGGCCCAGCCCGCCGTCGCCGCCCCAACCCACCAGGCGCCCACCCACCTTGAGCGGCATCCAGGGCCCGCCCGGAGGCGGGAAATCAAAGTCGGCAGGCCCGTGGCGCATGTGATCGGGAACCGACTCCATGCCGCCGCCCACCCTCACCCACATCGGCGCGACGGCATTCATCAGCCGCTTAACGGTAGTTCAGTCAGAATCCTGGGGTCAGGGACGAGTTCGGGCGGGAACGGTGAACTTGAAAGTCGTCCCGTGGCGGTTGCTCGAAGCAACCCAGATCCGCCCGCCGAACGATCGCTCCACCACGAGGCGGCAGAGATACAGCCCGAGCCCCAGGCCTCCTTGCGAGCGGTTGCGCCCGGCCGGCCCGGTCTTCTCGAAAAGCGACTCCAGGCTCGCCGCAGGCAGGCCCTGGCCCTGGTCTGCGACGGTGATCTCGAGCCAGCCGCGGTTCAGCTGACGGGCCTCGACGACCACGGCGGACTGTGTGTACTCCAGCGCGTTGCCGATCAGGTTGGTGAGCACCTGGCCCAGATGGGTGGGCTCGCAATAGGCGGCCGCCAGACCCGCCGGGAGGCTGACTTTGACCGCCACCGAACGCTCCTGGTAGCGGTGCATCAGCACACCCATGACGCCATCGAGGGCCGGGCCGACCTGGACCGGCTCGGGACTGGGCTCGAAGTGCCTGGTCTCGAGCTTGGCGATGATGAGCTGGCTTTCGACGAGGCTGAGCAGCCGATCAGATGATTCGTACGCCTCCTGCAACAGCTCGCGCCGTCCGGTCGCGTCGATCGTGTTGTCCCACTGCATGATCCCGGCGAGCGTGTTCTTCATCGCGGCGGCCGGGCTTCGCACCTCGTGCCCGATGGCCCGCAGCATCAGGTCTTTGGCCTCGAGTGCGATGCGCTGCGCGGTCACGTCCTCGTGCAGCGTCAGGATGCCCGCGGGCTCGCCTTCGAGGCCAGGGATGACGACGCGGCGTACGTGCACCGTCCGGTCGGGGTCGTGCATGTGCAGCTCGACGGTGCCGTCCGTCTCGCCGTTCTCGCTCAGGATCGCACCGGCCGCCGAGTAGATCTCGGCCGGCTTGCGGCCCGGCATCTCCGCGGCCTGGAGGTTGTAGATCGACTCGACCTCGGGGTTTGCGTACACGATGCGGCCGCCCGCGTCCTCGAGCATCACGCCCACCGGCGAGTGGCGGAGGATCGCGTTCATCATTCTTCGCTCGCGATCCAGCGCGTCGACGAGCTCGAGCTGGCCGATCAACACGGCAGCCTGTCCGGCTAAGACGGCGCCAAGGCGCCGCGTCTCAGCCCCGCCGCCGGTCATCCGCGCCACGAGCAGCCCCGCGAGGCCGCCCTCGACCTGGATCGGGATGGCGAAGGCGTCGGCCGGCGCGCCGAGCAGGTCGAGCAATGCGCGCAGGCGGCGGCTGCCCGCGGGTGACGACAGCGCCTTGAGCAGCTGCGTGCTGTCGCTCACGGGAACCCTTGGCGCTTCCTCACCGTCGTCCGAGCGGCGGACCAGCTGACCGTCCTCGAGCAGCCACAGCTCTCCCTGCGAGCCGGCGAGCGCGTCGCTCACGAGCCTGCCCATCTCCGAGCGGGCGCGTTCTGGCTCGGTCGGGTTCAGCTTGGCGAACGCCGCCACCGCTTCCAGGGTGCGGATGCGGCCTCGGGTCTCCGCCACCAGGCGCGAGTTCTCGATCGCGACTGCCGCATGCCGCGCAAAGTCCAGCGCCGCGGAGGTGGGCTCGGCCAGGTGGGTCGAGGCATGCACCGAACCGATGGCGCCCACCAGGCGGTCGCCGTACCACAGGGGGATCAAGCTCCAGGCCTGTCCGTGCGTGGTGCCGCTGACCAGGCCGGCGGGAGCGCCGCGCCAGCTCTCCTCGGTGCCAAGCCCGGCCCAGGAGAGAACCTGTTCGGCGGCCGCGTCGCCGCTCCCTCGCGTGCCGCTGATGCGACCCTCGGTGTCGAAAGCCCAGCACGCCGCGCCCGCGCATTCGAGCATCGTCCTCGCCTGCTCCGCGATGTTTGCCACCACGCTCATGAGCTCGTGACCGGCCAGCGCGGCCAGTTCCTGGATGCGCACCGACTGCGCGAGGGCCAGCTCGTTGGCGTGGTGCAGTCGCATCGTGCGCAGCGCGATGCCGACGACCGGGGCCGCGGTTTCGAGCAGCTTCAGGTGGGTGGCCTGGAACCGGCCTCCGTCGTTGCGCATCGCGACGATTCCGGCCACGACGCGGTCGTACTGCATGATCGGAGCCCAGACCAGGTGGCTCGGCGACCGGCTGAAGACGTAGGCGCCGATAGGACCATCAACGTCCTTCGGCTCCCGGGCGACGTCCATCACCATGCCGCCCTGCTCGATCATCCTGCTGAAGAAGGGCGCATCCGCCATGGGCACCGGCCCGACCGCGACCACCTCCCCGCCGCGCTCGCCGGTGAAGCCGGCCATGTCCCCTGCGACGTCGAGGTAGGCGAGCACCATGTGCGTCGCGTCGAGGTATTCGCTCACCACGGAGAAGATGGCGTCCGCGATCTGGTGCTCATCAGTCGCGCCGGCGACGCCCATCTCGAGGATGTGGAGAGCTTCCAGCCGCGCCCGCTCAGCCTGCGCCTGCGCGAAGTGGTCGGCGTTCGCGAGGGCCAGGCTCACGTGCGCCGCCACGTCCTGGAGCAGCTTGACGTGCCAGTCGTCGAAGGCGCCTTCGCGATACGACTGGAGCGAAAGCATCGCGGTGATCCGGTCGCCGC
>DATMMH010000443.1:0-20103 GCA_035569855.1 Candidatus Dormiibacterota bacterium | reverse complement strand
GAGAACATCATGAAGCAGGCGGCCAACGTGAAGAACTTCGAGCTACCGCTCCTGCTGCCCGGCATCAAGGTCAACACCGGGCCGGCCGACTTCGCCCCGATCGAGCAGGAGCAGCTCGCCAAGTTCGACGGCGAGAAGTGGGCGCTCTTCGGAGAGATCCTCGAGGCGATCCGGAAGTAGCGGCAAGCCGGCAGTCGCGCCCGGCCGACCGGGCGCGACTGCCGGGAACGGCGGCTTACGACTTCGGCCAGATCGCCTTCGCGGCCGCGATGCTCTCCGGGTGCACCGCCACCGGGCGGCCCTTCTGCCACTGCACGATGCAGAGCTCGGCCCCCACCCGGCGGCCGTTCTCCTCGTACTTGACGCGGCCGTCCGGGAAGAATTTGGCCGGACCGTCCTTGAGGTCGATCTTGTGCATCGTCTCGCCCAGCTTCTTGCGGTCGGCGGAGCCGGTCCGCTCCAGCGCCTCCTTGAAGATCCACACGTGCGCATAGGGGAAGATCGAGTCGTGTCCGAACCACGGCTCGCCGGTCTTGGCGATGAAGCGCTTCTCGACGTCCTCCACCGCCCGGCCCGGCCAGTTGGCGAGCCCAACGATCATGCCCTCCAGGTGCTCCTTGCCCGCCACCTTCATCAGCTCCGGCACGCACCAGTGGCCGCCGCCGCCGATCAGCGGGACGGTGGAGGGCGTGATCCCCCGCTCCGCGAACTTGTCGATCAGGAGCTTGTCGTCGCCCACGTTCGTGGACTGGCACACGATGAAGTCGGGACGGCCCGAGCGGATCTTCTGCACCAGCGTCGTCGCGTCCGCGAGCGGCGGCGTGTAGACCTCGTCGGCTACGATCGTGAGGCCCAGGTCCTTGGCCACGTGCTCCCGGATGGGCTTCATGAAGCTCACCGACGAGGCCGAGTTGTCGCCCACGAAGGCCACCTTGATCGGCTTCACGTTGGTGGCCTTGGTCGCGAGGTCGACGATGCGCGGCAGCAGCGCGGTGGACTGCGCCTCCGCGGTCGGGGACGACTGGAAGATGTACTTGTAGCCGCGCCCGGTGATGAGGTCCGAGTAGGACAGGGTGAGCCACGGCAGCTCCGCGCGCTCCGTCACCTCGGTGACCGCGAGGGTGAAGCTCGACAGCCAGCAGCCGATGCCGCCGACCACGTCGGGCTCCTGCGCCACCAGGCGCTGCGCCGCGTTCTTGGCCTTCTCCGCGGTGTCGCCGGTGTCGTACAGCACCAGCTTCATCTTGGCGCCGCCGAGGGCCTTGATGCCTCCGGCCTTGTTCACGTCCTCGATGGCCATCTCGGCGCCCATCTGCTCCAGGATGCCCTGGCGCGCCCAGGCCCCGGACAGTGGGACCACCAAGGCGATCTTTATCTCCTTCGGCGTCTGCGCGCGCGCCCGTCGGGGCGTCAGCGCCGCGGCGGCGGCAGTGGCGAGGCCCATCTTGATGGCGGTCCGGCGTCCAATCGGCTCAGGCGTCGTCATGTCGGGTCATCCCCCTCGTTGGTGATGATGTGATGGTGCTCTAGGCTTCGGTCAGGCCGAGATACGAGCGGCGCACCCGATCGTCGGCCAGCAAGGTCTCATACCGGCCCTCGAGCACGATGTGCCCCGTCTCCAGCACGTAGCCATGATCGGAGCGCTCGAGGGCCTCGGCCACGCGCTGCTCGACCAGGAGGATCGTCACCCCGTCCTCCCGGTGGATCTGCGAGATGCGCTCGAAGATCGTGTCGGCGACGCTGGGCGCCAGCCCCATCGACGGCTCGTCCAGCATCAGCAGGCGCGGCGCGCAGGCCAGCCCGCGGCCGATCGCCAGCATCTGCTGCTCGCCGCCCGACAGGGTGCCCGCCATCTGGCCCGCGCGCTCGGCGAGGATCGGGAACAGCGTGTGGATGCGGTCGAGCGTCTGCGCCCAGTGCGCGCGCCCGGCCTTCGGGTACGCGCCCATCTCCAGATTTTCCCGGACGGTCAGGGTCTTGAACACCTGCCGGCCTTCCGGGACGTGCGCGATGCCCAGATGCGCTCGCTCCGAAGGCCGACGGGCCAGCAGATCTTCGCCCGCGAAGGAGATCGAGCCGGAGGCGGCGGGCACCACTCCGCTGATCGTCTTGAAGAGGGTGGACTTGCCGGCTCCGTTCGGGCCCACCAGCGTGACGAAGCGGCCCTCGGCGACGGAGAGCGTCACGCTCTCGAGGGCGCGCAGGCCGCCATAGGCGACGGAGAGGTCTCTGACCTCAAGCACGGCGCGCCAGCCATTTCTTGCCGAGGTAGGCCTCGATCACGGAAGTGTCCTCGACGACGACGCGAGGCAGGCCCGTGGCGAGCACGCGTCCGTGGTCCAGCACCACGAAGCGGTCGGCGAGCCGCATCATCGCATGCATTGTATGCTCGATGATGCAGATCGTCATGCCCTGCTCGCGCACCCGCGCGAGCACGCCCAGGATATCGTCGCATTCCTCCCGACCGAGGCCGGCCAGCGTCTCGTCCAGCAGCAGCAGCCGTGGATTCCCGGCCAGGGCTCGGGCCAGCTCCATCAGGCGAAGCTGCTTGTTCGTGAGCTGGCCGGCGGTCACGCCCGACCTGTCGTGTAGTCCCACCTGGTGGAGCGCCCGCGCCGCCTGGGCGATGGCCTCCCGATCGGACAGGCCGGCCCCGTAGGCGCCGACGATCACGTTGTCGAGCACGGGGAGGCGGGGAAAGCTGCGCACGACCTGGAACGTGCGGCCGACCCCCATGCGGCAGACCTCGAAGGTCTTCCGGCCCAGCATCGGTTGCCCGTCGAGCCGGGCCGAGCCGGCGTCGGCGGCGAGCACACCGTTCAGCACGTTGAACAGCGTCGTCTTGCCCGCGCCGTTCGGCCCGATGATGCCGAGGATCTCGCCTTCGGTGACCGAGAAGCTGACCTCGCTGACGGCGCGGAGACCGCCGAAGGCGCGTGACAGGCCCTCGACGTGCAGGAGCGGGCCCGCCGCGTGGGTCGACGCACGCCGCTTGAAGGCCGGGAGCGGCGCCGGGTCGGGCTCCGCGTCGGGGATCGGCTGCGGCGCCTCGCGGCGAAACCAGCGATCGCGGACGGTCCAGAACAATCCGTCGGGCGACAGCAGCATGACGGCGATGATGGCGACGCCGTAGACCACACCCTGGATGCCGGGCAGATACGTGCCCAGCTCGGCCTGCAGCGTCTCCGCGAGCGGGACCAGGATGGCGGCGCCGATCACCGGCCCCCACACCGAGGCCACGCCGCCGAACAGCGTGACCACCACCGCCTGGGCGGAGACGAGCATGCCGAACACCGAGTCCGGCGTCACGACGAGCAGCACGCGCGCGTAGAAGCCTCCCGCCGCCGCGCCCATCATCCCCGACACCACCAGCGAGCGCATCTTCCAGAGGCGCGCGTTGATGCCCGCGGCCTCGGCGGCCAGCTCGTTCTGGCGGATGGCGAGCAGCGCCAGGCCGAAGCGCGAGTTCTCGATGATCAGCGAGACGACCACGCCGCCGACCAGCAGGAGGACGGCGATCAGCGTGTAGATGCGCGGCTCGCTGAACTCCATGAAGCGGAGCCCGTTCTCGCGGTGCATGGGCATCGACACTTCCTGGAAGCCCAGGTACTGCATCACATAGAGGATGGCGAGCGGATAGGCCAGCATCGACAGGGCGAAGTAGTGCCCGCGCAGGCGAAACGTGGGGAAGCCGATCGCGGTGGCGGCGAGCCCGCCGATGACCATGCCGAGCGGGATGCCCAGCCAGGGCGAGAGGCCCCAGTAGATGACCGAGAGCGTGACCGCGTACGCGCCGATGCCGAAGAAGCTGGCGTGGCCGAAGGAGAGCTGGCCACCGTAGCCGGAGAGGATGTTCCACGAGACGCCGAACAGCGCCCACACCGGCACCAGGGTCAGGATGAGCTGGTAGTAGCTGTTGGTCACGAACATCGCGACCACCAGGTAGACGACGGCCACCACGGCGAGCACCGTCAGGTTCCGTCTGAGATGAGGGCCGGCGCCCAGCCTCATGCCCGCTCCGCCGAGCGACCGAAGAGCCCCTGCGGCCGCAGCAGCACGATCATCAGGAACACGACGAAGATCGCCGCGTTCTGCAGCTGCGGGGGCAGGATCAGGGCCGAGAACTGCTGGACGAAGCCGACGGTGACCCCGCCCCAGAACGCGCCGAAGATGCTCCCCATGCCGCCCAGCACCACGCCCGAGTACATGATGATGACGTAGTCGAAGCCGACGAAGGGCGTGAAAGAGATGTAGGTGGCCATCAATCCGCCGGCGACGGCGGTGATGCCGCTCCCCAGGCCGAAGGCGATGCGGTAGGCCCGGTCCACGTCGATGCCCATGTAGGTGGCCGCCGTCGGATTGTCGGCCGCGGCCCGCAGGGCCTTCCCCAGGCGCGTGTACTCGAGCGTCACGTACAGCACGACCGCGGCCAGGACGGCGACGAAGAAGGCGACCAGCTTGGCCTTGTTCAGGAACACGGTGGCGCCGTGATACACGGGGCCGATGAGAAACGCTTCGGAGGAGAGCGGCGTGCGAACGGCGACCGGCGTGGAGCCGAACAGGATCTGGCCGCCGTTCTGGAGGATCAGCGAGATGCCCAGCGTGACCACCAGCTGGCCGAAATGCCCTTCATCCAGAGAGCCCACGGTGCGCAGGCCGGACACGCGGGAGATCAGGAACTTGTGCAGGAGCGCGCCGCCGGTGAAGACCAGCGGGGCCGCGCACATCGCGCCGATGAACGGCCCCCAGTACGGACCGAGGAACGACAGAACGCGCCCCTCGCTGACCAGGTAGAAGCTGGCGAACATGCCCAGCATCAGTAGCTCGCCCTGGGCGAAGTTGACGATCCGCATGATGCCGAAGATGAGCCCGAGGCCGATGCACATCAGACCGTAGATGCAACCGATCGTGATGCCCGCGGTGAGCGCGTTGAGGACGTTCTCGACGAGGATTTCCAGGTCCACCGTGCTTTTGCCTGCCTCCCGTGGGGTGCGGCCGGGGGCGCCCGCGCTCTTGCGCGGTGCGCTTGCCGGGCGCAATCTCGCGACTTTAGCACGTTCGCGGGGAGGGGGAGGTCGCAAGCATGGCACGCGCCACACGTCCAGCACAGCACGGAGAGCAAGCGGGACTAGGCTTTCGAGTCGGGCGTGGGCGCGGCGGGATCGAGGAGCCCCGCGTCCTTGAGATCTGCCCACAGCCCGGCCGGGATGGGCCGCTCGATCAGGGCCACGTTCTCCTCCACCTCGGCGATCGAGCGCGCGCCGGGGATCACCGAGACGATGGCCGGGTGGGCGAGCACGAACTGGAGCGCGGCCGCTCGCAGGTCAACCGAGTGGCGCGCGCATACGGCGGCGATGCGCCGGGCCTTGTCCATCATGGCCGCGTCGGCCGGACGGTAGTTGTACGTCGCGCCCTCGCGCGGGCCCACCGCGAGGATCCCGCTGTTGTAGGGGCCGCCCGCCACCACCGCGATCCCGCGCTCCCGGCAGTACGGCAAAAACTCCGGCAGCGCGCTCTGGTCGAGCAACGTGTAGCGCCCGGCGAGCAGGAAGCAGTCACAGAAGCCGCGCCGCGCGAAGTCCAGCTCCATCTGCCACTGGTTCATGCCTGCGCCGATGGCCTTCACCCGCCCCTGCGCGCGCAGCTCCACCAAGACGGGGAACGCCTCCGCCACGGCCTGGGCGTGATGATCGTCCGGATCGTGAACGAAGAGGATGTCCACGCGATCGAGCCCCAGGCGCTCCAGCGAGGACTCGAACGAGGCGCGCACCCCGGCCGCGCTGAAGTCGAAGACCCAGGTCGGTTGCTCGCCGGGCGCGCCGGGCCGCAGCACGCGCCCCACCTTGGTCGACAGCACGAAGCTGCCCCGTGGCACTCCGCGCAGCGCCCGACCGTAGCGCGCCTCGCTCTGGCCGACCCCGTACATCGGCGCGGTGTCGAGGTAGGTGAGCCCGAGCGCGAGGCTCCGGCGGATGAGCGCCACGCCCTCGTCTTCCGGCGTGGGGCGCTGTGGGTCGGTCGCGGGCGGCGCGCCCGAGAGCGCCACGCCGCCCAGCCCCAGCCGCGAGACGCGCACGCCGGTGCGCCCGATCTCGGCGGTGTCAGTGGCGCGGGGAATGGGCGCAGGCGAGGCCATGGGGCGGGTGCACGGCGATACTGGGTGGGCGGGCCGTGCTTGTCAAGCCGCTCACCTCTTGCGCCGCCGGCCTGGCGCCTTCCGGATCGCCGGCTCGGGGAGTCGAATCGTGTAGCTGCGCTTGATCAGCTCGAGGATGCTCGAGGTGGACGTGCGCAGGATCCCCGGCATCTTGGAGAGGCGGCCGGTGACGAAGTCCAGCGGCTCCCCGTCCGACCGGAACACCGCGCCCACGTGGAGGTCGTGGGTGCCCGTGGTGATGCCGACCCAGTACACCTCCGGCGCTTCCGCCACTCGCTCGGCCACCGCCCGCGTGCGGCGGAGCTCGGTCTGGATGTCGATCAGCACCCACACCTGGTATCCCATGTGGACGGGATTCGTCAGCGTGGCGAACTCCACCACGCCCTCCTTCACCAGCCGATTCAGCCGGTGGCGGACGGTGGACTCCGGCACGCGCACCCGGCCCGCGATCCGCACGACCGAGCTGCGCGCGTCGTCCTGCAGACACCGGATGATGTCGAGGTCGAGGGCCCCCAGCGCGCTTCCCATTGCCGGTCTCCGTCGTCTCGTCGGTTCCATCTTGCGAATTCCTCAAATTAGACGCTTGCGGATCGCTGAAACAGCAATACCGGCGTTGACAGCGCCTCGGCGGTGAGTATAGCCTCCGTCCCATCCGATCGAAGGAGGAGAGGCTATGTCGAACCGCGTCCGCCACTCTGTCACCCGTTCCTTCAGAAGCGTCGGCCTCGTCTTCGCGGCGGCCGTGGTCTTCGGGTGGCATCCGGCGCTCGCCGTCGCGCAGACCCTGGCGCCGTCGGATGTGCTCCGGATCGCGCAGATCGAGCAGGTCACCAACTTCGACCCCGCGTTGATGTCGACCCAGGATATGGGCGTCCTTATCGACAACATGTACGAAGGCCTGATCGGCACCGACCGCGACACCACCCGCCTCGTCCCACGCCTCGCCGAGAAGTGGGCCCTCGCGCCCGACGGCAAGAGCATCACCTTCGCGCTCCGGAAGAACGTCAAGTTCCACGACGGGACGGCGCTGGACGCCAACGCGGTAAAGTACTCGATCGAGCGCGTGAAGACGATCAACAAGGGCCCGGCGGTGTTCATCCGCGGGATCTCGGCGGTCGACGTGGTCGACAAGTCCACCGTGCGCCTGCGCGTCTCGGAAAACCCGCGCCTGGCCCTGAAGGCGATGGCTCTGGTCATGGTCGTGAGCCCCGCCGCGCTCAAGGCCCACGAGGAGGGCGGCGATCTCGGCCAGAAGTGGATCCAGCGGAACAGCGTCGGCACCGGCCCCTACAAGCTGGGTGAGGTGAAGCCGAACGAGCGGCAGGTCTACACGCGCTTCGACGACTACTGGCGCGGCTGGACCAAGGGCCAGGTCTCCCGCGTGGAGTACATCGTCCAGCTCGATCCCGCGGCGGCGCGGCTCATGCTGGAGCGTGGCGACGTCGACATGACCGCCATCTACAGCAACGACGCCATCGAGCCCCTCCGCGCGAACCCGCAGGTGAACGTGTACCTGAAGGAGTTCCCGGCGCCCCAGTATATGATGATGAACACGAAGGTGAAGCCGCTGGACGATGTGCGAGTGCGCCGCGCCATCCAGCACGTGTGGAGCCGGGCGGCCTGGAAGGCGTCGCTCGGCGGAGTGGTCGGCGAGCAGCTCGCCCCCGCGCCGCTCGAGGTGCTGGGCGAGGACTACAAGGCGGTGACCTACGACTACGACCTCGCCAAGGCCAAGCAGCTCCTGACCGAGGCCGGGTACCCGAACGGCGGCTTCAAGATCACCCACTACTACCTCGAGGGCGACACCCACAAGAAGTCGATGGGCGAGCTGCTCCAGGCCGAGCTGCGCACGCTCGGCATCCAGATGGAGATCCGCAGCCTGATCGTCGCGCGCATGTTCGAGATGGTCCGCGACTTCGGCAAGACCAGGAATCCGGCGAGCGCGATCGACATGATCACGATCTTCACGCCGGCCCGCATCTTCGACGCGCACAACTACCTCGACTGGCACTTCAACAGCAAGGCCTGGGAGTACGGCCGGAACTTCATGTACTACGACAACCCCGAGGTGGACCGCCTCCTCGCCCAGGCCGCCGCCGCTCTCGACGACGACAAGGCGCGGCCGCTCTACCGTCAGGTCTCGGACATCGTGATGAAGGACGCCCCGACGATCATGATCGAGCGCCTCGTGGGCAAGATGTACACGCGGAAGAACATCGAGGGCTTCTATTTCAACCTCAAGATGTATCCGACCACGGTGGTCTTCTACGACATCCGCAAGCGCTGACCGGGTGATCGACCTCCGCACCGACGCGCTCTCGCGGCCCACGGATCAGATGTGGGCCGCGATGCGGGCGGCCGAGGTCGGCTGGGCATACGTCGGGGAGGACGCGTCGGTCAACGAGCTGGAGGCGCGGGGCGCGCGCCTCCTCGGCAAGGAAACCGCCGTCCTCCTGCCCACCTGCTCGACCGCCAACCTCGTCGCGCTGCTGACCCTCGGCACCCCGGGCCAGGCCATCGCGCTCGATCCGACCTGCCACGTCGCGACCAGCGAAGGCGGCGGCTTCGAGCACGTGGCCGGGCTTCGCGCGTTCCCCGTCGAGGCGCGCGCCGGCTGTCCGGACGCCGATTCGGTCGAGCGGGCCATCGCGGACGCCCGGCGCGCCGGACTCACCACCGCGCTCCTCGTGCTGGAGAACTCGCACAACAACGCGGGCGGCGCCGCCGTCTCGGCCGAGCGGACCGCGGCGGCCGCCTCGGCGGCGCGCCGGCACGGCGCCGCGGTGCACCTGGACGGCGCGCGCCTCTGCAACTCGGCGGTCGCCCTCGGCGTACACCCGAGCCGCCTGGGCGCCGACGCAGACACCGTGGCCCTGAGCCTCGGCAAGGGGCTCTGCGCCCCGGGGGGCGCGCTCCTCGCCGGCTCGAAGGCGCTGATCGCCCGCGCGCGCCAGAAGGCGCGGCTCATTGGCGCGGGCAGCCTCCACAAGGCCGGGCCGCTGGCCGCGGCGGGACTCGTCGCGCTCGATACGATGGTGGACCGTCTCGCGGAGGACAATCGCCGCGCGAAGCAGCTCGCGATCGGCCTCGCTCGGCTCGCCGGTCTCCGGGTGGACGTCGACTCCGTCCAGACCAACATCGTGGCGATCGACACCCTGGCGCCCGCCGTCGACGCCCTCCTGCCGCGCCTGGGCGCGCGCGGGGTGCTCGGCTTCCGCCGGTCCGACTCCCGCTTCCGCTTCGTCACCCACCGCGCGATCGGCGACGAGGACGTCGCGCGCGCGATCGACGCGGTGGCCGCGTCGCTCTGATCCCGTGCTGCCGTTCCTGATCCGGCGACTGGCCCTGCTCCTCCTGGTCCTGCTGGGGCTCTCCGCCCTCACCTTCGGGCTGAGTCATCTCGTCCCGACGGACCCCGCCCGCGCCGCGCTCGGCTTCGACGCGGCGCCCGACATGGTCGAGCAATATCGGCGCGAGATGGGGCTCGACCGCCCGCTGCCCGCCCAGTACGCGCTCTACCTGGGGCACCTGCTGCAAGGCGATCTCGGCGCCTCGATCATGACGCGGCGGTCGGTGGCCGAGGACCTCGCCAAGTTCATCCCCGCGACGCTCGAGCTGACTCTCGTGAGCCTCGTCTTCTCCGTCATCGTGGGCGGCGCCCTCGGGGTGCTCGCCGCGGTCCGGCGCGGCAGCGCGATCGACGCGGTCGCCACCGCCGGGCCGGTGGCACAGCTCTCGGTGCCCGTCTTCGTGATGGGGCTCATGCTCCTGCTCGTGTTCTACCGCTGGCTCGGCTGGCTCCCCTACGGCGGCCGCCTCGACTCGATGGTCCCGGCCCCGCCGGGCATCACCGGCCTCTACCTGATCGATAGCCTCCTCGCCCGCGATGGACGGGCATTCCGAGACGCCGCCGCCCACTTGGTCCTCCCCGCGCTCGCGCTCACCAACCTCACCCTCGCCGAGATGACGCGTATCACGCGCTCGGCCGTGCTCGACGTCCTCGGCGCCGATCACGTCCGGACCGCCCGCAGCAAAGGCCTCCCCGAGCGCGCCGTGCTCTGGCGGCACGTGGTGAAGAACGCGGCAATTCCGGTCGTGACCGTCATGGGCCTCCGCGTCGGCTTCCTGATGGGCGGCGCGGTCATCACGGAAACCATCTTCGCGTGGCCGGGCATCGGCCGCTACGCCTGGGAGGGCGCGCGGAACGTCGATCTCAACGTGGTGATGGGCGTGACGCTGGTGGTGGCGCTGGTCTACTCGCTCGTGAACCTGGCGGTCGATGTCCTCTACTCCGCGCTCGACCCGCGGGTGCGGCTCTCGTGATGCGCGGCGCGACCGTGCCCCAGATGGTGAGCGGCGCCGTGCTGCTCGGCTTCCTCGCCCTCACCGCGCTCCCGGAGGCTCTCGCGCCGTGGGACCCGCTGAAGACCCAGCCGGGCCAGCGGCTCCGTCCGCCGAGCGCGGCCCACCCCCTCGGCACCGACTATCTCGGCCGCGACGTCCTGAGCCGCGTGATCCACGGGGCGCGCGTGTCGCTGGTCCCAGCCGTCGCGGTGGTGCTCGCGGCCGGCCTCGCGGGCAGCGCGGTGGGCCTCATCGCCGGCTATCTCGGCGGCTGGATCGACGAAACGAGCATGCGCCTGGCCGACGTGTTCCTCGCCGTGCCCGCCCTGATCCTCGCCATGGCGATCGCCACCGCCCTCGGCCCGAGCGCGCGGAACGCTGCGCTGGCGGTGATCTTCGTGTGGTGGCCCTCCTACGCGCGGCTGGCCCGCGGGGAGGCCCAGGTGCTCCGCGCCGTCGAGTTCATCCAGGCCGCGCGGGCGAGCGGGGCGAGCCAGTCGCGCATCCTGCTCCGGCACATGCTGCCGAACCAGCTCTCGTCGCTCGTGGTCAAGGCGAGCCTCGACGTCGGCACCGTGCTGCTGCTGCTGACCGGCCTCAGCTTCCTCGGCATCGGCGCCCAGCCGCCTTCCCCCGAGTGGGGGCTCGAGGTCGCCACGTCGCGCCAGTACATGTTCGAGCGGCCGTGGTACACCATCGGCGCGAGCGCGGCCATCTTTCTCGCGGTGTATAGCATGAACCTCTTCGGCGACCTGGTCCGGGAGCGTCTCGACCCGCGCCTCCGGAGCATCTGATGCAGGAGCGAGCATGCCCAGCTATCGCATAGGCATCGACATCGGCGGCACCTTCACCGACTTCGTCCTCGTCCGAGAGGACAGCGGGGCCATGCGCTTCGCGAAAGTGCTCACCACCCCTCGCGATCCCTCCGAGTGCGTGCTGGCCGGCGTCCACGATCTGCTGGCCGAGCACCGCGTCCCCATCGATCAGGTGCAGTCCATCGTGCACGGGACGACGCTGGCCACCAACGCGGTGATCGAGCGCCGCGGCGCCACCACCGGGCTCCTGACCACGAAGGGCTTCGGCGACCTTCTCGACCTCGGGCGCGAGACCCGCTACGATCTCTTCGACCTGCGCGCGGTATACCCGGCGCCCCTCGTGCCCCGCGGCCTCCGGCGCGAGCTGACCGAGCGGCTCCGTTACGACGGCGAGGTGCTCGAGCCGCTCGACGCCGCGGAGGTCGAGCGCGTCCTCGACGAGCTGGTCCATGGCCACCACGTCGAGGCGCTCGCGGTCTGCCTCCTCCACGCCTACGCGAACCCGGTCCACGAGCAGCGGGTGCAGGCGCTGGCGCGCGCCCGGTTCCCGCGCCTCGCCGTCTCGACCTCGTCCGAGGTCTTCCCGTTCATGGGCGAGTTCGAGCGCTTCACCACCACCACTATGAACGCCTACGTGCAGCCGATGATCGACCGCTACCTGGACCGCCTCGAGCGCGAGCTGGCCGGCCAGGGCTTCCGCGGCCGCCTCTACGTGATGACCTCGGCGGGCGGCACGATGACCCTCGAAGCGGCGCGGCGCTTCCCGGTGCGCCTCCTCGAGTCCGGCCCCGTCGCGGGCGCCCTGATGTCGGCCAGCATCGGCCGCCAGCTCGGCGCGCCCGACCTCCTCTCGTTCGACATGGGCGGCACCACCGCGAAGGGCTGCATCGTGCTGGACCACGAGCCCCGCAAGCGCTACGCGCTCGAGGTGGCGCGCGTGCACGAGTTCAAGCCGGGCAGCGGGCTGCCGGTGCGGGGCCCGTTCATCGACATGGTCGAGATCGGCGCGGGAGGCGGGAGCATCGCCGAGGTCGACGCCCGCGGCCTCATCCGCGTCGGCCCGCGCAGCGCCGGCGCCGACCCGGGCCCGGCCTGCTACGGGCGCGGCGGCACGCGGGCGACGCTCACCGATGCCAACGTACTGCTCGGCTACCTCGATCCGGCCTTCTTCAACGGCGGCCGCATGGCCCTGGACGTCGCGGCGGCGCGCGAGGCGGTGACCACGCACGTGGCACGCCCCCTCGGCCTCACGCCGGCGGCCGCGGCGTGGGGCATCCACGAGATCATCAACGAGGACGTGGCGCGCGCCTTCCGCGTCCACGCCGCGGAGCGCGGCGTGGACTACCGGCGCTGTGGCATGGTGGCCTTCGGCGGCTCCGGCCCGATCCACGCCCTGCGCGTGGCGCGCAAGCTGCGCATCCCGCGCGTGATCTTCCCGCTGGGGGCCGGCGTGATGTCCGCGGTGGGGCTGCTGGTCTCGCCGCTGTCCTTCGACGCCGCCCGCTCGCACCGCGTGCGCCTGGACCAGCTCGAGGCCAAGGCGTTCGCCCAGATACTGCAGGCTCTGGTCGACGAGGCGGTCGCCCGGCTCGAGGCCGACGGAATCCCGGCCGACCGGATCGCGGTGGAGCGCCGCCTCGACATGCGCCACGAAGGCCAGGGCTTCGAGATCGAGGTCCCGGTACCCGCGGCCGAGGATCCGCAGCAGGCGCTCGACGCTCTGCCCGCGCTGTTCAAGGTGCGCTACGCGGAGTTGTTCGCCGTGACCTCGAACGATCAACCAATCGAGGTCGTCAACTGGAAGGTCGCGGTCACCGGACCGCGTCCCGCCAACGCGGACGCGTACCGCCTCGAGCAGGAGCGCGCGGTCCGCGCCGCGCTCAAGGGCGCGCGGCCCGCGTTCTTCGGCGCGGCCGAGCCGGTCGACTGCCCGGTCTACGACCGCTACGCGCTGGCGCCCGGCGCGCGCCTCACCGGACCCGCCCTGCTCGAGGAGCGGGAGTCGACCTGCGTGGTCGGCCCGGGCGACCGGGTCGAGGTCGACGGCGCGGGCAACCTGATCGCGGAAATTTCCTACGGAGGAGACGCCTGATGGCCATCGACCCGGTCAGCCTCGGCATCCTGTGGGATCGGCTGATCTCGATCACCGACGAGGTGCTGTCCGCCCTGGTGCGCACGTCGTTCTCGTCGAACGTGCGCGACAGCTACGACCTGTCGGTGCTCCTGTTCAGCGCCGACGGCCGCTCGCTCGTCCAGGGCACGTACAGCGTGCCCTCTTTCACCGGCACCGGGCCCGCCACCCTGCGTCACATGCTGGATCGCTTCCCCGCCGACACGCTCCGGCCGGGCGACGTGATCGCCACCAACGATCCATGGATGGGCACCGGCCACCTGTTCGACGTCAACGTCATGGCGCCGATCTTTCTCCGCGACCGCCTGATTGGCTATTCGATGTCCATCACCCACCTGCCCGACATCGGCGGGCGCGGCTTCTCGGCCACCGGCCGCACCATCTACGAGGAGGGGCTGCGCCTTCCGGTGGTGCGCCTGGTGAAAGAGGGCGAGCCGAACCGCGAGCTGCTCGAGCTGATCCGCACCAACGTGCGCGTGCCCGACCACGTCGTGGGTGATCTCAACGCGAACATCACGTGCAACACGGTCGCCGGCCGCCTGCTCCTCGAGCTGATGGACGAGTACGGCATCGACGACCTGGGACCGCTCGCCGGCCAGATCCTCGCGCTATCCGAGCGCGCCATGCGTGAGAAGATCCGCGAGATTCCCGACGGCCGCTACGAGCACCACTTCCACATCGAGGGCGAGGAAGCGACGATCGGCCTCTCCTGCTCGCTCGCCGTCGCGGGCGACGGCATTCACGTCGACTTCGCCGGGACCGATCCCGCCATCGACTTCGGCATCAACGTGCCCCTCTGCTACACGCGGGCGTTCGCGGCGTACGCGATCAAGTGCCTCACCACGCCGATGATCCCGAACAACGAGGGCTCGCTTCGTCCCATCACGGTGTCCGCCCCCGAGGGGTGCATCCTGAACGCGCGGCCGCCCTACCCGACCGGCGGGCGGCACATCGTCGGCCACTTCGTCACCCCGCTCGTCATGGGCGCGCTCGCCCAGGCCGGGGTGCGCGACATCCCCGCCGGCGCCGGCATGCAGAACCTGATGAACTTCCAGGGCCGGCACCGGAACGGACAGGACGTCTCGAGCATCTACTTCGCGGCGGGCGGCTACGGCGCCCTCGACGGACTCGACGGCGCCGCGTGCATGCCGTTCCCGTCGAACATGACCTCGACGCCGGTCGAGGTCTGGGAGACGCTCACCAGTACCCTCATGGAGAAGAAGGCCCTCCTCCCGGACTCCGGCGGCGCCGGCCGCCACCGAGGCGGCCTCGGCCAGGAGATTGCCATCCGGAACGACACCGGGCACCCGATGACCGTGGCCTGCCTCGGAGCGCGCACCGAGTTTCCCCCTCTCGGTCTGCACGGCGGTCGCGCCGGCGAACGCCGCCGGTACTGGATCAACGGCGAGGCGGTGCACCCGAAGGGGCGCTACGTGCTCAAGCCCGGCGACGTGATCAGCACCGTCGAGCCCGGCGGCGGCGGGCTCGGAGACCCCGGCGAGCGTCCGGCCGGCGCCGTGCTCGACGACGTCCGCGCCGGCCTCGTCAGCGCCGAGGGCGCGCGGCGCGACTACGGGGTAGTGGTGGACATCGCGGCGGGCACGGCTCGGCGGGTCTGACCTCAGGCAGCCGTATAGACCTCGATCTTCACCGGCGTGCAGTTGTACCCGTTGCAGGGGTTGAGCACGTCGAGCGGGCAGTTCGACAGCCCGACGATGAGATCCATCTCGGCCCGGAACTCGACGTAGTCCCCGGCGCGGGACACTGGCTCGCCGATGACCCACCGGCCACGCGCGCAGTCGTGCTGGTAGTTCATGAAGAGGTCCATCGTGTCCGGAATGTCCTCGGGCAGCAGGCCCCACGGAGCCATCGCCTTGCTGATGTTCTCGTGGCAGCCATCCCGCGGCCCGAAGCCGTACGACTCGTAGAGGTAGCGGTTGCACATGCGGTTGTGCGTGTCGTGCACCCCCTTCGGCTCCGGCGTCTCCTTCATGAACGTCATCATCGGACGGCAAAGGGTGGACATCAGCGTGTCGCCTTCCATCAGCTTGTCCCGGGGCACGTACTCCGCGCCCGGCTTGGGGATGTACCGGGTGCGCGAGTTGGACGTCGACAGTTTCTCCCGGGCATTGGCCTCGTTGAAGAGCGCCATGTCGACGGCCTGCTTGCCTTCGAGATCGATGACGCGGAGATGCTGCCCTCGCTTGATCGCGAGGCCGTAGCCCAGCTTGGGCGGGATGACGTGCTCCAGTATGCGCTTCATGTCGTCTCCTCCACGCGCCGCAATTGGGCGTAAGCCCGTTTCAAGCTTCGCGACGAACCGGTCGAGAGTACATGATTTGGCCGCTCCGGAGTGACCTCCGACCTGATGAGGGCCTCCCCCGTTCTACATGGTTTTCGAACCCGCGCGCCCTCCCACACCATCGGCACGAACGTAACGCGTCCATCGGGAGGCGACGCCCTTTTGAGGCGGCCCCGTCAGGTCTACTAGATACGGCGCTCGCCGAACCCCGGCGTGAACGGTTCCCGACGCAGGTAGTCCTCCACGCCGCGCCCAAAACCGTCCACTGTTGTATTCGGCTGCTTCAGCAGGAGTGTAAGCGATAGACCGTGCGACGTATCCCGGTTCAACACCTTTCCGACTTGTCGGTTGAGCAGCGCTCGAACTCCGTCTGGATTCAGGCGGCGATCAGCAGATAGGACGATGACACGACGGTACCAGATGAGCCACCCCAGCACGTGCTGAACAACATCAGCATCCGGCCAGCTATCACCCTCTGACCGCCTTCCCCAGTCTTGCCCTTCGCTTAGGCCGGTCGGAGAGCCGCCTCCGACGGGCAGCTTCTCGCCCGTCGCGGTCTCGCGCCGCTCATTCCAGAGCATGCCAACTTCAAATACTTCAGGAATGTCTAGCAGACACCTACGAAGAAACGGAGCAAGCGCAGCATGAAACAGATTCTCGTCAACGCCAATCGCCGTGCGGAGGATTGGCCCATAGGCTTGGGACCCGGCGGCGAGTGACACGACGTGCTCGCAGGCGGCTCGGATGGTCGCCGGGTCGGCTGTCATATCTCCGCCCATGCCACAAGACGCGCCTCGAGGTCGGCTGTACGCTTCTCGATGCGCCGGATGTGCGACTCTAGCGACTCGCGCCGCGTCTTATCCTCTGTGCCCGCCGCAAGCTCCTGCTGATACGCCGTGAGCTGGGCCGGTAGCTCCTCCCGCAGTTCGTGCTGAAGCGCTTGTCGCTCGTTCCTCAGCCGGGACATGTCGCCAGAGTAGCGCTCGCGTCAAGCGTATTCTGTTTGTTGCACCGTCGAGATGACCCCGCAGGCAGAACAGCGAGGTTGCCGCGCCCAACCTGCCCTTACACCGTGTAAGGGCGAGGCGATCTTCTAGCTACGAACCTTGGGAGCTAGCGCCTTCTCATGGTATGACCACATGCGCGGGCGTGAGCTTGGCCCTTTGCTAATCACACTGGTGGTCGGCTTTGCCACTTATCTCATCCCCAAGTCCAGGCTGTCTCCTCGGGCGCACCATGTTCTCTTCCTGATCACCGGCTTGCTTGCAATCTGGACCTTGGCCGTCGGCTATCGGGTAGTTCGGCGTCGGTGGATCGTGGTCAGGGTGCCCGTCGTCACCATCGACAGCCCAGAAGAAGGCCAAGAGGTTGGCTTGCATGAGACGGCACGTGGAGCGATCAACCCACCCGGCCCCCTGAGTGTGTTCGTTCTCGCAAACAATGGCTTCTGGTACAGACAACGTGTCGTCAACTCCGTTGGTCCGGCATGGAACGCGGGTTGTACCTTCGGGGATGCCAAGAGTAAGAAGGGGATTCCTACGAACTCCTCGCCATTGCAGGGCAGCACGCGACAGAAGACCGGGTGCTTGAACAAGACCTACCTGCTGGACCGAGGTCAGGCCGAACAAGAGTCTACAGGCCGTAGCAGACCGGGTGCGGCCAACACGGTGGTGAGTGCCGCTTTCCGGGCTGCTCAAAGCTAGACCACCTCCAATCCCGAGTACGCAACACGCGCAACCCATTTCCCTATACAGCAAGTGGAATGCCCGAGCCGTACTTCCTGCCCACCGACGCGCCCGCATGCCCGAGGATGCTCGAACCCGTGTTTTGGCCCTTGGAAGATCTTCTTCAGGTCTACCGGTCTAGACTCAGTCGATCCCGTAGCAGATTGTCTTCTTCGAGTCGACGGGAAACAGGTAGAGATCCGGTGCTCCGAAGTCGAGTCCCACTAACGCCCCCTCTGGAAACTCCTCGCCCGCCGCTGTCACCACCTTTACCCGCGTGCCATCAGCGGTCTCCACCAGCACCTCGTCCTCCACCCCGAGGGGCTCCCGCAGGAACACCCGCCCCGTGATGGAATCCGGCTGCGGCGGCACCAGCCGCAACGCCTGGGGGCGGATGCCTACTTCCACCTGCTTCAGCCCCTGCAAGGGCGTGTGATGCCGCCGCGCTAGAGGGATCTGCCGCCCCAGCATCTCGATGGCCAAGCCTTCCACCGTCGCCACCACCGCCGCCGGGATGATGTTCATCGCCGGCGTGCCAATGAAGGTGGCGACGGTCACGTCCGCCGGTCGCCGGAAGATCGTACGCGGCGGGTCGATCTGGAGCGCGCGGCCCTGATCCATGACTGCTACCCGCGTCGACATGGTCATGGCCTCGACCTGGTCGTGCGTAACATAGATGATGGTCGACGAGATCTCCCGGTGCAGGCGCAGGATCTCCGTCCGCATCTCCACCCGCAGCCGCGCGTCCAGCGCCGAGAGCGGCTCGTCCATCAGCAGCACCTTCGGCTCCTTGATGATCGCCCGGCCGATGGCCACGCGCTGCTGCTGGCCGCCGGAGAGCTGGCCGGGCTTCATTGCGAGCTTGTCGCTGAGGCCGAGGGTGGCCGCCACCTTCTCCACCTTCTCGTCGACGCGCGCCCGGGGAAGGCCGGCGATGCGCAGCGGATAGCCGATGTTCTGGCGTACCGTCATGTAGGGAAACAGCGCGATGTCCTGGAAGACCATGGCGATGTCGCGCTGCTGCGGGGGTAGCGCGGTGACGTCGGTGTCGCCGAACCAGATGCGGCCGGCGGTGGGGGTCTCGAGGCCGGCGATCATCCGCAGCGTCGTCGTCTTGCCGCAGCCGGAGGGGCCGACAAAGGTGAAGAACTCGCGCTCGCCGATCTCCAGCGACAGGTCGCGCACCGCGTGCACCTCGCGGGCGCCGCGGCCGAAGCGCTTGTCGAGGCCCTCCAGTCGGACCGAGAACGCCATCGCGCCCCCTACCCCGCCGTCCGCAGGCCGCTCAGCAGGTAGCGCTGCAGGAAGAACACGAGCAGGAACGTGGGCACCGAGACCAGCACCGCGGCGGCCATCACCATGCCCCAGTGCACGCCGGTCTGCTCGACGAAGCTGGCTAGGCCGACGGGCAGCGTGAACATCTTGCGGTCGGTTTGTAGAATAAAAGCGAAGGTGAAGTCGTTCCAGGAGAGCGCGAAGGAGAAGATGGCCACCGACAGGATGCCCGGCCGGGCCGAGGGCAGGCACACCTGGCGCAGGGCGGCCAGGCGGCTCGCACCCGAGGTCCAGGCGGCCTCCTCCAGCGAGAGCGGCACGATCTGGAAGTACTGCCACATGAGCCAGATGTTGAGCGGCAGGCTGATGGCCATGTGGGCCAGGATCAGGCCGGTGTAGGTGTTCCGCATCTGGAGCGCGGAGAACAGGATGTAGAGCGGGATGGCCATCAGCATGGGCGGAAACATGTAGGAGAAGAGGGTGCCGAAGGCGAAGGTCTTCTTGCCCGGGAAGGCGAAGCGGGTGAGGCCGTAGCCGGCCAGGGTGGCCGCGATCACGTTCAGCACGATGGCGCCCACCGCCGCGATCAGGCTGTTGGCGAAGTAGCGGACGAACTCGGTGGCGAAGAGCAGCTCGCGGTAGTTGCCCAGCGAGAAGTCCAGGCGGAAGAGCCGGTAGGGCGGCTTGAAGAGCGCCTCCCGGGGCGTGACGGAGGTGAGCAGCATCCAGTAGAACGGGAAGGCCACGAGCACCAGCACCACCAGCAGCAATGCCAAGGGCCCGGCCCGCTCCAGCCGGCTCACCGCCCCACCTCGATCTCCTTCGTGGGGTCGAACAGCTTGAAGTAGACCACCGCGCCCACCAGCAGCACCACGAACATCACGGTGCAGGCGGCGGCAGCCAGGCCGAAGTCGAACTCCTCGAAGGCCAGGCGGTAGGCGTAGAGCGGCAGCGTCTCGGTGGCCTTGAGCGGGCCGCCGTGGGTCACCAGCCAGATCGAGTCGAACTTGTTGAACATCCAGATGCCGCGCAAGAGCGCGATCACGATCAGCGTGGTTCGCAGATTGGGGAGCGTCACGTCCCGGAAGGCGCGGAACGTGCCGGCGCCGGAGACGGCGGCGGCCTCGTACAGCTTGGGGTTGATCGACTGCAGCCGGGCCAGGATCAGCAGGGTGGCGAAGGACCCGTACTGCCAGCCCGCCATGCCGATCACCGCCCACATCGCGGTGCCCAGGCCGCCGAAGAAGTTGATCGGGCGCGCCACCACACCGGTCTGCATCAGCACCTGGTTGACGACGCCGTACTCCTGCGAGAGCAGCCACTGGAAGACCAGCGCCACCACGATGGACGGCAGC
>DATMMH010000442.1:0-3381 GCA_035569855.1 Candidatus Dormiibacterota bacterium | reverse complement strand
GTGTTGTGGATGTTGCGCCCGGTGGAGAGGTCCATCACCGTGTCGGCGCCCCAGCGGATCGCCCACACCATCTTCTCGACCTCCTCCTCGATCGTCGAGGCCACCGCGGAGTTGCCGATGTTGGCGTTGATCTTCACCAGGAAGCGCCGGCCGATGATCATCGGCTCCGCCTCCGGGTGATTGATGTTGGCCGGGATGATGGCGCGCCCCCGTGCGATCTCGTCGCGCACCATCTCCGGGCTCATGCCCTCGCGCAGGGCCACGAACTCCATCTCGGGCGTGATCTCGCCGCGGCGGGCGTAGTGCATCTGGGTCACCCGATGCCCCGGCTTGGCCCGCAGCCCCCAGCGGCCGCCCGCGCCCGGCTCGACGTCGGCGCGGGAGAGGACCCAGTGGCGCCGCAGGGGCGGCAGCCCCTGCTTGACGTCCGGCGTGTACTCGGGATCGGTGTAGAGCCCGCTGGTGTCGTACAGGCGCAGGCGCTCACCGGTGGTGAGCGCGACCTCGCGGAATGGAACGCGGACCGATGGGTTCGAGCCGGAGACGTAGACTTTCATGGACGGCCTCCCTTCGCTGGCATTACCCAGTTCAGGTTTGTAGCGGTCGGCAGCGGCGCGGCTGCCCTCTCAGCCCGGGACCTCCGAGCTCCCGCGTGGGAACGGCTGCGTGAATGCTACGTCCAAAGGCGGAGGGGGTCAAGGCCGCGGGGCCGCGGCGACGGTGCTACGGAGTCGGCCGGCGCACTCAGCGCGGCGCGGGAACGCTCGCGGGGGTGATCCGGATCAGGACGCTCGTCTTCGCCGTGAGCCCACGGCGGATGTAGCGTCCCATCCAGAGCGGTACCAGCACCCAGTATTTCCGCCAGTAGCCGGCCAGCAGCGCCGCTTCGAGGTCCGCGCGACCGTCCACCCACTCGGCGTGCCCCTCGAAGGCCGGACCATCCTTACGATCCACGTGTACGGTGACGCGGCCGTCGTTGCGGATGCGGCGGGCCTTCAGGCTGTCGCGCCGGGTGGTGAAGTAGACGTGGCCCTCGTGGGGCCAGAGCCAGGTGGGCACGGTGCCGGGCTTGCCGGCTTTGCTGTAGGTCGTGACGTACATGTAGCGGGCCTTCGCCAGCGCGGCCGTCACGTCTGCAGGCAGCGGGGGAGGCAGCGGGGATGGGCTTCTTGCGTCCATGCTACGGAGAGCCTACCATTGCCGAGTCGAGCCGCGCCTCGCAGGATGGCACGCGCAACCTGAACCGGAGCTTGCCAACGCCGGAGTGTGAAGGAGGCCTCATGCCGCCGCATCGCCACGCCTATCGTCCCACCGTCATGGGTACCCGCGGCGCCGTCGCCTCGGCGCACCCCTTGGCCTCCATGTCCGGCATCCGCGTGCTGCTCGAGGGCGGCAACGCGGTCGACGCCGCCGTCGCGGTCGGCTCCACGTTGAACGTGGTCGAGCCGTTCATGTCGGGCGCGGCCGGCATCGGGCTCATGTTCATCTCGCGGGCGCGGACGCGCGAGCGCCACGTGCTCGACTTCATCGGTCCCTCGCCGCGCGCGGCCGATCCGGCCCGCTGCACCGAGGACGAGCTGGCGGGTGGGCCCAAGTCGTGCGCGACGCCGGGGAACCTGGGTGGCTGGCTGGCGGCGCTCGAGCGCTTCGGCTCCATGCCGCGGCAGAGGGTCCTGGCGCCCGCCATCGAGCTGGCCGAGAACGGGGTGCCGCTCACCTTCGCCAACGTGAAGTTCTTCGAGCAGTCGCGCGCCCAGCTCGCGCGCTCGGCCGAGGCCGAGCGGCTCTACCTGGGCAACGGGGGCCCGCGCCCCGGGAAGGTGGTCACCTACAAGGAGCTGGCCGCGACCCTGCGCCAGGTCGCGGAGGGCGGCGCGGAGGCCTTCTATCGCGGACCGATCGCCAAGGCCATCGCGCGCGCGGTGCGCGAGGCGGGGGGCTGGCTCGCCGAGGAAGACATGGCCGCGTTCACGCCCGAGTGGCGGCAGCCGCTCGCGATCACCTATCGCGGCCGCGAGGTCTGCTCGGTGCCGCCGCCGTTCTCGGCGTTCCAGATGCTCCAGACGCTCAACATCCTCGAGGGCTACGACGTGGCGGGCTGGGGCCACAACTCGCCCGAGTACCTGCACCACCTGATCGAAGCGATCAAGCTCGGCTCCGCGGATCGGCTGGCCTACGCGTACTCGGGGGAGCCGCCGATCAGGGGGCTCGTCTCCAAGGCCTACGCGACCTCGCAGCGCGCACGGATCGACGCGGCGCGGGCCGCGGTGAGCGAGGGCGAGCGGCACAATCGCGAGCGGCTGGCCGGCCAGATCGGCGAGGGGCACCCGGCGCAGTTCGTGAACGAGCAGACCACGCACTTCGCCTGCGCCGACTCGGAGGGGACGGTGGTCTCGGTCACCCAGACGCTGGGCATGGCGTTCGGCTCGGGCTTCGCGGTGCCGGGCACCGGGCTCGTGCTGAACAACATCCTCAAATGGATGGACCGCGATCCGGCCTCCCCGAACGCGCTGCGGCCGGGGCGGAAGGCGGGCACTATGATGTCGCCGACGCAGGTCTTCCAGGACGGCGCCTTCGCGCTCAGCATCGGCACGCCCGGCTCCTACGGGATCTTGCAGACGCAGCCGCAGATGCTGCTCAACTTCGTCGAGTTCGGGTTCAACCTGCAGGAAGCCATCGAGGCCCCGCGGGTGCGCGTGTACCGCGACCGGCTGGTGGACGCGGAGTCGCGCATCGCGGAGCCGACGCGGGCCGAGCTGGTCCGGCGCGGGCATCAGATCAACGTCATCGACGACTGGTCGTGGGTGGTGGGCGGCGGGCAGGGGATCGCGCGCGATCCGGAATCCGGCGCGCTCATGGCCGGCGCCGACCCCCGCCGCGACGGCTACGCCCTCGCCATCTAGAACCCCGAAGGAGCGCGCGGTGGATCTTCAGGACAGGGTGGCGGTGGTGACGGGGGCGGGATCCGGGCTCGGGCGCGGCATCGCGCTCGCGATGGCGGCGAAGGGCGCGCGGGTGGCCGCGGTGGACCTGGACGGGGCCAGCGCGGCCGAGACCGCACGGCTCCTGATGGGCGCGGGCGGCAAGGGCGTGGGCCTCCAGGCCGACACCAGCAGCGCCGCCGACGTCGATCGCGCGGTCTCCGCGGCGGTGGGCCAGCTCGGGCCGCTCGACATCATGGTGAACAACGCGGGGATCCTCGACGGCTACTTCAACGTGGACGAGACCGACGAGGCGGTGTGGAGCCGGGTGATCGGGATCAACCTGACCGGCGTTTTCCTCGGCTGCAAACGCGCGCTCCAGGAGATGCTGCCGCGCGGCGCCGGGCGCATCATCAATATGGCCTCGGTGGCCGGCCTCAACGGCACCGGCGGCGGCGCG
>DATMMH010000441.1:0-12122 GCA_035569855.1 Candidatus Dormiibacterota bacterium | reverse complement strand
GTTGCACATCGTGCCGGAGGGCAGATAGACCGCGGCCTCCTTACCCAGGAGCTGGGCCACCATCTCCTGCAGGAGGTTCACGGTGGGGTCCTCGCTCTTCTGCTCGTCGCCCACCTCCGCCTCGCACATGAAGCGGCGCATCTCGAGGGTCGGCTTCGTCACGGTATCGCTGTAGAGATCGATCACGGGATCCTCCTCAGTGGGCGACCAGCTCGGGCCGCCCGGACCATTCCCAGGCGGCGGTGGAGCGCGAGACGCCGAGCAGCAGGCCGCCGAGCGCGCTCGGATGGATCCAGAGCCCGTCCCGCTCGACCAGCGGATCGCCGCCGCGTGGAGTGAAGCGCGCGTGCTTCCGGTCCAGTCGGCGTACGATCGCGCCCACGTCGGGAGCCTCCAGATGGCTCACCAACCCCAGGCGGCGCGCGGCGGCGGCCGGGCCGATCACCGTCCGGATGCCGGCGGTCTCGACGGGCTCGAGATACGTCTGCTCGCCCTCCGGCCCCTCGCGGGGCGCACAGCTCGACCTCGCTGTCGCCCAAGGTGAGGATGGTCCGCCGGGCGTTCAGGTACTCGCTGTCCTCCTCCCGCGTCGGCTCCGCGCCCAGGAGGTCTCCGAACGCGCCGGCGGCCTCGGCCGCGTCGGCCACCGCCATCTGGATCCGATCCACCCGCTCGAGCATCGCGTATCGCGTCCTCTCTCCGGCCGCGCCGGTTGCGGCCTCCCGCGCCCGGTGCGATTCTACATCCGGACATGCGCATCCTCGTGGTCGAAGACGAGCGGAAGGTGGCCGCGTTCATCCGCCAGGGCCTGGTCGAGGAAGGCCACGCGGTCGAGGTGGTCCCCGACGGGGCGGAGGCGCTCGACGCGATCGCGGTGGGTCCCACCTACGACTTGGTGGTCCTCGACGTCATGCTGCCCAAGCGCGACGGCTTCAGCGTGCTCAAGACCCTGCGCGATCAGCGGGTGCAGACGCCGGTGCTGCTCCTGACCGCGCGCGATACGGTGGCCGACAAGGTCACCGGGCTCGACCTCGGCGCCGACGACTACCTCGCCAAGCCGTTCGCCTTCGAGGAGTTCCTGGCGCGGGTGCGCGCGCTCCTCCGCCGGGGCCGCACGCGGGGAGAGCCGGTGTTGCGGCTGGCGGATCTGTCGCTCGATCCGGCCACCCGCGCGGTCAACCGGAGCGGCCGGCGCATCGCCCTCACCTCGCGCGAGCACGCGCTGCTCGAGTACTTCCTGCGCAACCCGGGGCGCGTGCTGACCCGGCCCATGATCACCCAGCACGTCTGGGGCATGGACTTCGATCCCGAGAGCAACATCGTGGACGTGTACGTGGGCTACCTGCGCCGCAAGATCGACGGGGACGGCGAGGCCCGGCTGCTCCACACGGTGCGCGGGGCCGGCTACACCCTGAGCGCCGAGCCGTGACCGGGCCGCTCTCGATCTCGATCCGCACCCGGCTCACCCTCTGGTACAGCGGGGTGCTGCTCGCAATCCTGGTCACGATCGCCGCGCTCTCCTACTCGTGGCTGCGCATGAGCCTGATGCAGGATCTCGACGCCTCGCTGGTCACGGTGGGGCAGGTGATCCGGGACACCGGTTTCACCGGCGATCCCGACCCGCTGCTGCGCCAGCTCCTGGGGCCCGAGTTCTACGACCGGTTCCTGCGCCTGCTGGATCCGGAAGGGCGGCCGTACGTGGCCCCGGAGACCGGCCGCGGCGACGCGCTGCCGCTGTCGGCCGCGGCCCGGGACCGGGCCGCGCGTGGCCATCAAACCTTCGAGACCGTCGCGCTCGGCGACCCCGAGGAGCCGGTCCGCGTGCTCACGATGCCGATCGTGCACGGCGGCCGCGTTGTCGAGATCGTCCAGGTCGGCATGTCGCTGCGGCGCGCCCAGGCGATCCTGGACCGGTACCTCCACACGCTCTTCGTGCTGATCCCGCTGGGCGTGGGCCTGGCCGCGCTCGGCGGCGCCGTGATCGCCCGCGTCGCGCTGCGTCCGGTCGACCTGATGGCGAGGACCGCCCGGCGCATCACCGCCGAGGACCTGAGCCAGCGCGTGGAGCGGCAGGAGACCGGCGACGAGATGGACCGCCTGGCCGAGACCCTCAACGGCATGCTCGCGCGCCTCGACGAGGCGTTCACCCAGACGCGCCGCTTCGCGGCCGACGCCGCGCACGAGCTGCGGACGCCTCTGGCGGTGCTCCGCGGCGGCATCGAGGTGGCCCTGCGCGCGGATCGCCCGCCGGAGGAGTACCGGCGCGTGCTCGCCTCGAGCCTCGAGGAGGTCGAGCGGCTGATCCGGCTCGCCGAGGACCTCCTGCTGCTCTCGCGCGCGATCGCGGGGCCGGAGGAGGCCCGCGCCCAGGTGGATCTGGAGCCACTCCTGCTCGAGGTCTTCGACGCGGGGGCCCGGCTCGGTCAGGCCGCCGGGGTCACGGTGCGCATCGACACCGCGACGCCCGCCGTCGTGCGCGGGGAGGCGACCGCGCTTCGCCGCGCGCTCCTCAACCTGGTGGAGAACGCGATCAAGTACACGCCGCCGGGGGGCAAGGTCGAGCTCGGCCTGATGACCGGTGACGGCCTGGGGGTGTTCACGGTGGCCGACACCGGTATCGGGATCGAGCCGGCCGACACCGACCGGATCTTCGAGCCCTTCGTGCGCCTCGACGCGGCCCGGGCCCGCGACACCGGGGGCGCCGGGCTCGGCCTGGCCATCGCCCGCTCCATCGTGGTCGCCCACGGCGGCACGCTCACCGTGGAGAGCCGCCCCGGCTCGGGCAGCCGCTTCGTCGTCCGCCTGCCCCTCGTCTAAGTAAGCGGATTCTCATCCGGGCCTCACCCCCCTCTCATCTCCTCGGGCTACGGTCCAGAGGTGAGAGCGGTGGGCAGATCGATGCACGGACACGCAAACGTTCAATCCTCGAAGAGGAGACGGCTATGAATCGCTTCACAACCAGATATCGTGCCGCCTGGGTCGCAGTCGTGGCGCTCGCCATCGTGGGGCTGGTGGCTCTGGCCCCGCACCTGGGCTTCACCAGCACCAATGCGGCGCTCTGGAGCGAACACCCGGTGACGGTGGCGCCCGGGGCCGTCGTGCCGGCGCCCAACTGGGTCGAGCTGACTCGGGTGCTCAAGCCCGCGGTGGTCAACATCAGCACCAAGCGGGTCGAGCAGCAGGCGCAACTGCAGAATCCGTTCGGCAACAACAGCCCCTTCGGCGACAACGATCCCTTCCAGCAGTTCTTCCGGCAGTTCGGTGAGCGGCAACCGCGCCGCACCGTCCGCAGCATGGGCTCGGGCTTCATCATCAACTCCAGCGGCTACATCGTGACCAACAACCACGTGGTCGACGGCGCGACCGAGATCCGGGTCAAGATCGGCGACGGTCGTGAGATGTCCGGCAAGGTGGTGGGGCGCGATCCCAAGACCGACCTCGCGCTCCTCAAGATCGAGGCCACCGGCCTGCCGACGATCGCGCTCGGCGATTCGTCGCAGCTCCAGGTGGGCGAGCCGGTGATGGCCATCGGCAATCCGTTCGGGCTCGAGCAGACCGTGACCACCGGCATCGTCAGCGCCACCGGCCGGGTCATCGGCCAGGGGCCCTACGACGACTTCATCCAGACCGACGCGTCGATCAACCCCGGCAACAGCGGCGGGCCGCTCATCAATTCGCGCGGTCAGGCGGTGGGGATCAACGCCGCCATCTTCAGCCAGTCCGGCGGCTCGGTGGGCATCGGCTTTGCCATTCCGATCAACCAGGCCAAGAGCGTCGTGACCCAGCTCGCCTCGTCCGGCAAGGTGACGCGCGGCTGGCTCGGCGTGACCATCCAGCCGCTGACGCCGGAGCTCGCCAAGGGCTTCAAGCTCGCGGGGGACACCGGCGCGCTCGTCGCCGCGGTGCAGGACAGCTCGCCGGCGGCCGCCGCGGGCGTCAAGGCCGGGGACGTGATCATCGAGTTCGACGGCCACAAGGTCGCGCAGTCCGGTGACCTTCCCAAGCTGGTGGCCGCCACCCCGGTGGGGCGCCAGGTGCCGGTCAGCGTCGTTCGTGAGGGCAAGACGGTGGCGCTCAACATCAAGGTGGCGCGGATGGACGAGCCCGGAGAGGCCGCCGTCGCCCAGAACGACGACGGCAAGGGCGCGCTCGGCCTGGCCGTCGAGACGGTGACCCCGAGCCTTGCCAAGCAGCTGGGGCTGGCCGACGCGCGCGGCGTGGTCGTGCGCGACGTGCGCAGCCCGAGCCCGGCCGAGAACGCGGGGGTTCGCCCCGGTGACGTCATCACCGAGGTGGATCACCAGGCGGTGGCCGACGCGGCCCAGATGAAGCGTGTGCTGGACCGTCATCCCAAGGGTGCGCCGGTGGTGATGATGCTCCACCGGGACGGCAGCAATCTCTACGTGGCGATGGCCGCGTAGGGCAACCTTCCGTGCGACGGCCGGGCACGGGGACGGATCCTCTCGTGCCCGGCCGTTTCGCTTCGCGGCTCCCGCCGCTCGCGCGCTATCTCAACGAGATCGGCGCGATCGAGCGCCTCACCCCCACCCAGGAGATCGAGCTTGGCCAGCGCATCGAGGGCGGCCGGGCTCTGCTCCGCCGGTCGCTGGCCGGACTCCCGGCCGGGGTCGACGCGCTGCTCGAGCTCTTTCGCGACGTCTGCGCGTCGCGCCGATCCCTCGAGTCGATCCTGCTCGTGCCGGGAGGCCGCCCGCTCACCCGCGCCGACCGGAGCCGGGTCCTGAGCGATCTCGCGTGCCTCGAGCACCTGCGCCCGCGTCTCCGTCGCTCCCGCCGGGCGCGCCTCACCGCGCAATGCCTCGCCGAGTCGCTGCCCCTCAAGCCCGAGGCGCTCGCCGCCCTCGTGGCGCGCGTGCTCGTCCGGCGCGACGCCTTGAGCGCATCCCGGTGGCGCGACGCGCTCGCCCTGCTCGAGGAGAGCGAGCGTGCGCTGCGAGAGGCCACCGGCGCGATGCTCGAGGCCAACCTCCGCCTGGTGGTGTCTGTCGCCAAGCGGTATCAGGGCAGCCCGCTGTCGCTGCTCGACCTGGTGCAGGAAGGCAACGTGGGGCTGATGAAGGCGGTCGAGCGCTTCGACCACCGCCGCGGGTTCAAGTTCTCCACCTACGCGACCTGGTGGATCCGCCAGGCGATCGGGCGCGCGCTCGCCGATCAGGCGCGGCTGATCCGCCTGCCGGTCCACGCGGTCGAGACCCTGCAGCGGCTGATGCGGCTTCGCCGGCGATTTCGCGACGAGCGGCAGCGGGAGCCGACCGTGGAGGAGCTGGCCCGTCAGGCCGGTCTCCCCGTCGACACGGTGCGGCTCGTCGATGGAGTCACGCACCCGCCGATCTCCCTCGACGCCCCGGTGAGCGAGCACGCGACCCTGGGCGAGTTCGTGGAGGATCGCGGGACGCCGTGGCCCGACGAGGTGGTGATCCGCGCCGATCTGCGCGGCCGCGTGCAACGGGCGCTCCGGCGGTTACCGCCCCGCGATCGGGAGGTGCTCCGGCTCCGGTTCGGCTTCGACGGCGAAGAGGAGCATACCCTCGAGGAGGTGGGAGCGCGGCTCAACGTCTGCCGTGAACGGATCCGGCAGATCGAGGAGCGCGCGCTCCATCGGCTGGATCGCTCGCTCGGCCGTCGGCCGCGCGAGCTGCTGGGGTAGCCTCTAGCGCCCCGGCGCGGCCGGGCCGGGTGGCCGGGCGGGCCGGGGCGCGGGTGCCGGGCGCGGGTGGGCCAACGGCCGCGCCTCCGCTCCGCGCGGGGTAGACCGCTCCACGTGGCCGGGGTAGAGGCGGTTCGCGGGCTCACCCGGGAGCTGGCGCGGCTGGGCGCGGGGCGGCTCGACCCGCGGCGCGGGTGCGGCCGCCGGCGGACGCTGGATCACCGGAGGCGCCGTGGGCCGATTCGTCGCGCGTGTGCTCGGCTCGGCCGCGCGCGCGGGCGGCTCAGGTGCGCGGGCCGGCGGCGCAGCGGTCTCGGGACGGGGGCGCGCGGCCTCGACGGGCGCCCGCTGGGGGGCGGGCGTCGCCGGGCCGCGCGGCTCGGCTTGACGCGCCTCGGGCGCGCGGGGCTCCGGCCCGCGGGCCGGCGCGGCAGGACGGGCGGGCACGGGCGCCGGGCCCTCCTGGCTGCGCGCGGTCGGAGGCGTGGTCGCCGGGCGCCGGCTGGTGTCGAAGCTCGGCGCCTGTGGCCGGCGTGGCCGCTCGGCGCCGCTCTGGCCGAAGGGAGGCCGCGCGTGGGTGGCACCCGGATCGGCCGGCTGCGGCGCCGCCACGATGCGCGGCGCGGGCCGCTGGTTCTGAGTCTCGCGCGGCAGCTCGCGCGTCACCGGCGCGCGGGTGGCGACCACGGGGCGCGAGAGCACGCTCTCGGGTGGGCGCACCGCGCGGCCGCTGGCCGCGGCGAAGCTGGCCCGGTCCGGCGCGATCGGCAGCGCGCCACGCACCGGCTCGAGGCGCTGCGTGTCCACCTGCCGGATGCGCCCGTCGTTGACCGGGCCACGCCCGAAGCGGTCCGGCCGCACCGCGACGACCGCGTTCCGCACCGCGACGTTCCGGTACGTCGTGATCGTGTTCACGTTGACCACGGTGGTGCGATTGACCACCACGTTGTTCACCACGCGCGGGCCGCCCCAGCCGCCCCACCACGGGCGTCCGACGAAGCCGGCGTGGCCCCACCACGGCACGCAGGGCTCACCCCAGCCCAGCGCGACCCAGCTCACGAAGGGCGCGCCCACCGCCACCTGCACGCCCGGCGCACCGAAGAAGGCCACGAGCGCCGGCGCGTAGGGAGGCCGCACCACGATCGGGCCCGGCGCCCACGCCCACACGCGACCGAGATAGACCCAGCGGCCGTAGTGATAGGGCGCCCAGCCCCACGGCGCGGTGTCCACCCAGCTCCAGCCGTAGCGAGGGTCCATGATCCAGCGGCCGGTGGTGTAGGGGGTCCAGTCGGCGGCCACGTTGTCCGGTACCCAGACCGAGCCGTACTCCGGCACCACGCGCCAGGTGCCGGCGTGGTCGAGGTCGTCGACGCCCGAGATGTCGGCGGGCAGGTAGCGGGCGCTGACCGCGTCGATCAGCGCGTCGGTCCGCGCGTAGTTCCAGCGGTCCCACGTGTCCAGATCGGGCGCGACGAAGGTCTGGACCGCGCCCGCGTCGCCGCCCGCCAGCACCACCTGCTCGCTCGCCGCGATGACCACCGCCTGGCCGCCCGCCGGCGTCATGGTGGCGGTGCCGCCGCGCCGGGTGATGAAGGAGGTACGGTCGGACGCGACGTCCACACGGTAGTAGCCGGGCCGGTCGATCGTGAACGCGGCGGCCGGGGTGTCGAGCTCGACCGTGCGGCCCGCGGGCTGCGAGCGCAGATCGAGCGACACATGGCCGGCCGCGACCTTGACCTGCACGAAGTCGGCGGTGTGATTCTCGAGGCCGAGCTGGCTGTCGCCCCACGCGCGCACGAACGTGCGCGAGTCGATCTGCATCTCGACGTTCCCGCGGTTGCCGGTGTAGAGCTGATCGCCCGGAGCCAGCGGCGTGTTGACCTGCGCGGGCGCCCAGTCATCGCCGCCCGGCCGCCAGAACGACGCGTCGCCGTCGGCGTAGCTGAGCCGCGGCGGCGTCAGCGCGGCGTCCTCGTTCTGACCACCCGCCGGCGGAGGGGGAACCGGCGGGGCCGGCGGATCGGCGGCCTGCGCCCAGGGCGCGCCGCCCACCAGCACGAGCAGCGCCAGCAGCATCGCGAGCGATCGGGTCCGTATCGATCTCATGGCGTGGACCTCCGGGGTCTCGAGCTCACCGAGTCGGGGCCGGCGGTGGGGGTGGCGGCGGGGTTCCCGCCGGGGGTGTCGGCGAGGCGGCCGGCGTGGCCGGGGCGCGTCCCGGCACCTGGTTCCCCTTGGCGTACATGCACTGCACGTAGGCGTTGTCGTAGCGCCGCTGCACCTCGTACGTGGGCGCGTCCATGAAGGCGCCCTTCGTCTGCTGCGCGGCCCAGCTCCGGCAGGCATCGACGTCGGCTTGGAATTGCTCGAACGGCTTGCCGGTGGCCGGCAGGACCAGCACCGTCGGGCCCGAAGGTGACAACATGCAGCCGGCGCAGAGGCCGGCGCCGAGGATCGTTGCCGCCACCGCCGTCATGCTCCATCGTGTGTGCAACGTAGGCCTCCTGTCGAGATTCAGTCGGTGTGACGAACGCCATCCGGGCGACATTCGGTGTAAACGTCGCCGGCCCCGGCCGAGTCTAATCGGCGCGGATCAGCCCGCGAGGGCCTGCCGCATGCGCTCGAGCCCCTCGGTCAGCAGCGAGCGCGGCGAGCCGAAGTTGAGGCGAACGAAGCCCTTGCCCCCACGGCCGAACAGCGCGCCGTCGTTCAGAGCCACCCTCGCCCGCTCCAGGAAGAACGTGTACGGATCGGCGGCCGCGGCGCCGGCGCGCCGGCAGTCGAGCCAGGCGAGGTACGTCCCCTCGGGCCGGGCCATCGCGACGCCCGGCAGGTGGCGGCGTACGTAGTCGGCCAGGTAGTCCCGGTTGGCCTCGAGGTAGCGCAGCAGCTCGTCGAGCCACGGCTGGCCGTCGCGGTACGCGGCCAGGGCCGCCGCGTAGCCCAGGATGTTCACCGAGGCCTGCACGTAGTCGCCGCGCGCGGCCACGAACCGCTCGCGCAGCGTCGCGTTCGGGATCACCGCCACCGAGAACTTGAGGCCGGCCAGGTTGAAGGTCTTGCTGGGCGCCATCAGGGTGATCGTGCGTCGCTCGACTTCGGGATCGAGGGACGCGATGGGAACGTGACGCGGTCCCGGGTAGAGCAGATCGCAGTGGATCTCGTCGGCGACGATCGGCAGATCGCGCTCGAGGCAGATCCGGGCCATACCCGCGAGCTCTTCTCGAGTGAAGACGCGGCCGACCGGGTTGTGCGGGTTGCAGAGCAGGAACGCGCGCGTGCGCGCGTGGATGGCGGCGCGGAACGCGTCCAGATCGACCACGTAGCGGCCGTCCGGCTCGCGACCGAGCGGCACCTCGTCGCGGGTGAGGCCGTGGTTGCCGGGGCAGCGGTGGATCGGGGGGTACACCGGTAGCTGCATCAGCAGGCCGTCGCCCGGCTGGGTGAGCGCGTGGCACGCCACGTTGAAGCCGGGGATCACGCCCGGGATCAGCACCAGCGCCTCCGGCGAGATCTTCCAGCCGTAGCGCTTCTGCACGCGGTCCACGAAGACCTCCGCGAACTCGGGTCCCTCGAAGCCGTAGCCGTACACGCCGTGGTCCACGCGCTCGCGCAGGGCCCGCACCACCGGCTCCGGCGAGGGGAAATCCATGTCGGCCACCCAGAGGGGCAGCACGTCGGCCGGGTAGCGGCGCCACTTGTTGCTGTTGGTGGAGCGACGGTCGATCACGCGGTCGAAGTCGTAGGGCATGGAGGTCACCGGGGGGAACGGCCGCTCACCTTAGGGCCCCTCACCTTAAGACCCCTCACCCTGCCCTCTCCCCGGAGGGGAGAGGGGCGAGGGTGAGGGAGGACGATCACAGCGGAGAGACTAGAGACAGGACTCGAAGAGGCCGGCCGCGCCCTGACCGCCGCCGATGCACATCGTGACCACGCCATACTTCGCCTTGCGCCGCAGCATCTCGTTGGCGATGGTGCCGACCATGCGCGAGCCGGTCATGCCGAAGGGGTGGCCGATCGAGATCGAGCCGCCGTTCGGGTTGAGCTTCTCCATCGGGATGCCGAGCTTGTCGCGGCAGTAGACCACCTGCGAGGCGAAGGCCTCGTTCAGCTCCCACACGTCGATGTCGTCCATCTTGAGGCCGTTGCGCTTGAGCAGCTTCGGCACCGCGTAGATCGGCCCGATGCCCATCTCGTCCGGCTCGCAGCCGGCGACCGCAAAGCCGCGGAAGATGAGCTTGGGCTTGATGCCGAGCGCCTTGGCGCGGTCCGCCGACATCAGGAGCGTGGCGGAGGCCCCGTCGGAGAGCTGCGAGGAGTTGCCCGCGGTGACGGTGCCCTTGCCGCTCGTCTTGTCGAAGTGCGGCTGCAGCGACAGGAGGCCCTCGAGCGTGGTGTCCGGACGGTTGCACTCGTCCTTGTCCACGTAACCGTCTTCCTTCCCGGTGATCTCGCCGGTCTTCTTGTCCACGATGCCGCGCACGACCTGCATCGGCGCGATCTCTTCCTTGAAGAAGCCCTCCTGCTGGCCCCGCGCGGTGCGCTGCTGGCTCACCAGGGAGTACTCGTCCTGCATCTGGCGGGTGATGTTGTAGCGCTTGGCCACCACTTCCGCGGTGTCGCCCATCACCATGTAGATGCCGGGCTTCTTCTCCTTCACCCACGGGTTCGGATCGCCGTCGCGCTTCATCATGCTGATCGACTCGAGGCCGCCGCCGATCGCGGCGTCCGCGCCACCGAGGATGATCTGGTGGGCGGCCATCGCGATGGCCTGCAGGCCCGACGAGCAGAAGCGGTTGACCGTCGTGCCCGCGACCGAGACGGGCAAGCCGGCGCGGATCAGCGCGACGCGCGCGACGTTGCTGCCCTGCGGGCCGTTGGGCTGGGCGCAGCCCATGATCACGTCCTCGATCTCGGCGATGTCGAGCTGCGGGGCCTTGCCGAGGACGTCCTTGATGCAGTGGGCGGCCAGGTCATCCGGACGGGTGATGTTGAACGACCCGCGATGGGACTTGGCGAGCGGGGTGCGGGAGCTGGCGACGACGACAGCCTCTCTCATGGGGGCTCCTTTCTCAGGGGGAAAGCTGGAGGGAGTATACCTCAGCGCTGCACCGAGGGCACCCACGCGGTGGTGCGACCGCCGACCGTCTCGTGGCGGATGTGCTCGCCCCGGACCGTGGTGGCGGGCGGTCCGCCGCGGCGATGGCCCCAGCGACGGTGGAAGAGCCACCAGCGGGGGAAGCGATCGCTGTCGGAGCCCGACCGCACCGCGAGCCCGATGACCGATCGGATCTTCGCGCGCAGCCGTCGGGCCTCCGCCGCGGAGAGCGTGGCCGCCTTGCGCTTCGGGGCGATGCCCGCCTGGTAGAGCACCTCGTCGGCGATCCAGTTGCCGATGCCGGCCGCGAAGCTCTGGTCGAGCAGCACCGCCTTGATCGGCGCCTTGTGCTCGCGAAGCAGCGCGTGGAAGCGCGCGGGCGAGGGCATGGCTCGCCACGCGTCGAAGCCGAGGGTGCTGATCGGCGGCTCCGTCGCGGGATTCTTGCGCAACCGGATCCGGCCGAGCCTCCGGCCGTCGGCCAGCGCCAGCTCGCCGCCGTCACCGAAGCGCAGGTGGAGCTTGGTGAAGCGCGGTGGCCAGGCCGGGTGATCGACGGCTCCATCGGAGACCAGGCGCACCGCGCGGCCGGCGGGAACATGGATGCCGCCGGTCATGCCGAAGTGAAGACACGGCCACGGCCGCCGGTCCAGCTCCAGCCAGAGATGCTTGCCGTGGCGACGCACCGCTTTCACCCGGCGCCCGACGAGGGCCCGACGGAAGCGCGCGGCGGGGACGCCTTCGTAGACGATCGGATCCTCGGCGACGTGGGCTTCGACGATGCGCCGGCCGGCCGCCACCTTCTGGGCCGCGCGCCGCGCCGCCTCGACCTCGGGCAGCTCGGGCATGTTGGCCGGCGCCCCGCGCTCAGCCCTCGCCGAGCTGCGGCGGCGCGCCGCCGTCGATCACGATGGTCTCACCGTTCATGAACGAGGAGGCGGCGGAGGCGAGGAAGATGCATGGGTAGGCGATCTCCTCCACCTTGCCCCAGCGGCCCATGCCCACTCGCGCGGCCACCGTGTCGTAGGCCTTCTTGGCCGCGGCCGGATCCTGCTTGGTGAGCACGCCCATGTAGCCCTCGGTCTCGATGGGCCCCGGCGCGATGCAGTTGACCCGCACGCCCCTACGTCCCCACGCCATGCCGAGCTCGCGGGTGAACGTGATCACCGCGGCCTTGGCCGCGCCGTAGTGCGACATCATGGTCGAGCCGTAGACGCCCGCGATCGACGAGATGTTGACGATGGAGCCGCCGCCCGGCTGGTCCATCATCTGCTTGCCCGCCCACTTGCAGCCGAAGAAGGTGCCGTTCAGGTTGATCCCGACCACCGTGTTCCAGCCGTTGGCCGAGATGTCCTC
>DATMMH010000440.1:0-5520 GCA_035569855.1 Candidatus Dormiibacterota bacterium | reverse complement strand
CGGTCGAGACCACCTCGGCGCCGCCCGCGCGCGCGGCCTCCAGCACCGAGAGGCGGCCGCCGGGCGGCTGCGGCAGGATGATGAAGGCGGGAATCGAGAAGAACGCGTAGAGCACCGCGGCGGCCAGGAACGCGCCGGCGTAGGCCTTGGCCTGTACGAAGGGCAGCGCGGCCAGCAGCGCCACGATCGACCCGGCGTAGCCCACCGCGAAGCCCCAGCCCGACACGCGCCCCTGATGGCTGCTCGGCGCCAGGTCCGGCAGATACGCGTTGTAGTAGACGAGCGCGCTCTCGTAGCCCACGTTGCCGATCACCCCGAGGACGAAGCCCCAGGCGAGCATGCCCGGCTGCACGGTGGCCATCAGCGCGGTCGCGATCACCGCCATCACGGTGAACCCGACGAAGAGCGGCCGCCGGATGCCCGCGCGGTCCGCCACCCCTCCGAGAAAGGGCGAGCTCACCGCCACGAGCCCCATCGAGAGCGAGATCACGCGCCCCCACCAGAGATCCCCCGCCCCGTCCGCGTTGCCCACCACCGCCATCGCGTAGTACGTCGCGTAGATCGTCGCGAAGATCACCGCCGCGAAGGCGGAGTTGGCGAAGTCGTAGAGGGCCCACGCCACGACGGCTCTCACGTTCATCCGCGGACCTCGTCGCGGCCGGCCAGCACCGCCTCCGGCACCGTCGCCACCGTCGCGTCCATCTCGTCGAGCAGCGCGCGCCGGCGCCCGGCCAGGTGGCGGACCAGATCGCGGTCCACCAGGAGGCGCAGCAGGGCGCGGCTCTCGCGATAGAGCCGATGCAGCCGCTCGGCCCAGGCCAGGGCGAAGAAACCGCCGGGCAGCAGGAGGAGCAAGAACGCCACCACGAGCCAGGCGCCGCCCAGCCGCCCGAGCAGCCAGCCCTCCGCGATCCACGCGAGCGGGTAGAGCACGAGCGCCGCGCTCAGCTTGTAGGTGGCTTCGGCGTCGGGCTCCGGGCGCAGGAGGCGTACCGCGAGCCACGTGAGCCAGTACGGTGCCAGGTGGCTCGCGAGCCCGGCGATCGCGAGCGGCAGGCCTCCCAGCAGCGCGGCGACCTGTCCGGCCGCGTAGCGCGCGGTCGTTCCCGCCGAGGGCGCGCTGAGCGTCGTCGCGGTCCGGAGCCCGGCCGACTCCGAGTCCTTCACGTAGCGCTCCATCGCCCCGCGCAGCGCCGCGATGCGGCCCGGATCCCGATCGGCCACGTAGCGATAGGCCCGCGCCGCGCGGCGGCGCCACTCCGCGCGCGCGGCCGCGTCCCAGTCGCCGCCGTCCCGTTCCTGCCGCCACAGCCGCTCCGCGTGCTCGACGAGGCGAAGCGTGTGCCGATCGTCCACCTCCGCGAGGAGCGCGCGCAGCGCCTCACCGAGCCGCGTGGTCAGCCGTCGCGCGGCCTCCTCCGGCTCGGTGCGCGCGAGCGCCACGCAGTCGGCGCTCGCGACGGGCTCGCCGATCTCGACCAGGGCCCAGCCGGTGCGAAACGTGCCGGGCTCGTGGAACGTGAGACCGGCGGGCAGCAGCGCGACCGGCTCCACGCCGTCCAGCTCGGCGGCCAGCAGCATGCGCGCGGCGCCGGTGCGGAGCGGCATCAGCGTGGGCTCCGGCTGGCTCACGCCTTCCGGGAAGATCAGGATCGTCTCGCCGCGCCGGAGGGTCGCGGTCGAGGCGTCGAAGAGCGCCGCGTTGCGCGCCGGATCGGTGCCGCCCTCCTGCCGCCGATGCACCGGCAACGCCCCGATCAGGCGCAGGAACGGGCCGATCAACGGATGCGAGAACAGCGGCGCCTTGGCCACCGAGACGAGGCGGCGCGGGATCACCGCCAGCAGGAGGATGCCGTCCACCAGCGCGTTGTGGTGGTTGGCCGCGACGATCGCGGGGCCGGCGATGGGTATCCGCTCGCCTCCGATGACGTCCACTCGGCGATAGAAGACGGCGGCGAGGAGCCGGGCGAGGCTCCGGACGAGCCGGTACGATGCGGGGGGGCGAGGTCGGCTCAGACCGTCACGCGCTGGCCGTCCTCGGCCGCCGCCGCCTTCCAGCCGAGTTGGCTCGTGACCGCCGCTTGCAGCGCCGCCGCCGCGCCGGGCTCGCCGTGCACGATGTAGGTCATGCCGGGCGCCTGCCGGAAGGCGGCGAGCCAGCGCAGGATCTCGCCGCGGTCCGCGTGGGCCGAGTAGCTGTCGCTGCACTGGATCTGCGCGCGCACCGGTACCGTCTCGCCCAGCATCTTGATCGACGTCGCCCCGTCCCGCAGGAGCCGCCCGCGGGTCCCGGCGGCCTGGAAGCCGACGAAGAGCACGGTGGTCCTCGGATCGGGCAGCCGGCGCTTGAGATGGTGCAGGATACGCCCGCCGGTGGCCATGCCGCTGCCCGCCACGATGATGCCGGGTCCGTCCACGTCGTTGAGCGCCTTGGAGTCGTCGACCGTGCGCGAGATCGAGAAGCGCTTCGGGGCGAACGGCCGGGTGCCGTCGGCCTCCACCCGGGTGAGCTCGGCGTCGTGCTCCTCGGTGTGCGCGGCGTAGATGGCGGTGGCCTGGATGGCCATGGGGCTGTCGAGGTAGACCCGAAGGGTCGGGATCCGGCCCGCCTGCTCCAGCGCGCGCAGGTCGTAGAGGATCTCCTGCGAGCGCCCGACCGCGAAGGCCGGGATCAGGAGCCAGCCCTTCTGCTCGGAGGCCCGATTCACCGCGGCGGCCAGCTTGTCGGCGTGATCGTCGGGCGGGTGCAGGCGGTCTCCGTAGGTGGACTCGACCAGCAGCACGTCGGCCGTCGCCACCGGATCGGGATCCACCATGATCGGCACGTAGTACCGGCCGAGATCGCCGGAGAAGACCACTCGCCGGCCGTCCACCACCGTCTCCACGAGGGCGGCGCCGATGATGTGTCCCGAGTGGCTGAAGTGCGTCACGAAGCCTCGCGCGGGCGTGAAGGCCGCGCCGAACCCCACCGTCTTCACCTGGCCGAGCACGCGATCGGCGTCCGCGGTCGTGAAGAGCGGCAGCGCCGGATCGTGCCTGCTGGTGCGGTGGCGGTTGGCGAAGGCGGCCTCCTCTTCCTGCAGATGCGCCGCGTCCGGCAGCATGACGCGCAGCAGGTCCGCCGTCCCGCTGGTGCAGTAGACCGGCCCGCGGAACCCGTCGCGACAGAGCCGCGGCAGGTAGCCGGAGTGGTCGATGTGCGCGTGGCTGAGCACCACCGCGTCCAGCCGGCCCGGATCGACCGGGGGCGGCGCCCAGTTGCGCAGGCGCAAAGGCTTGAGCCCCTGGAAGAGCCCGCAGTCGAGCAGCACGCGGCCTCCGTCGTGCTCCAGCAGATGCTTGGATCCCGTGACCGTCCCCGCGGCGCCGTAGAAGGTGAGGGTCGGACTCATTCGCGGATGGGCTCCTGCACCGGCCGGGCCGGCGCCCCACGCGGAGGCCAGGGCCCGGCCCCGGGCGGGAAGTCGAAGGTCTCTTGCGTGGCCGCCTCCACGCCCTGGGTCACGAGCCGCGGGATGTCGAGCCGGGCCTCCACCGCCGCGATCTCCTCGCGGTCCATGCGGGTGACCGGGTGCTTCGGCACGAACAGCGTGCAGCAGTCGGCGTCGGGCTCGATCGAGATCTCGAAGGTCCCGAGCGCGCGGGCTTGGTCGGTGATCTCGAGCTTGTCCATTCCGATGAGCGGACGGAGGATCGGCAGCTCGGCGACCTCGTCGATGCGGCTCAGGTTGTGGAGCGTCTGCGAGGCCACCTGCCCGAGGCTCTCGCCGGTGACCAGCGCGAGCGCGCCGGTGTGGCGCGCCAGGGCCTCGGCGATCCGGACCATGAGTCGCCGGTAGACCACCACCCGCGAGGGCGGCGGCACCGAGAGCACCACTTCGCGCTGGATTTCCCCGAAGGGCACGATCAAGAGCCGCGAGAAGTACTGCCACTCGCTGAGCTTGGCCACCAGCTCGCGCGCCTTGCCGCGCGAGAGATCCGGCAGGTAGGGCGCGCTGTGGAAATGGACGAACGTGACCCGGCAGCCGCGCTTCATCAGCCGCCACGCGGCCACCGGCGAGTCGATGCCGCCCGAGAGCAGCGCGGCCACCGTGCCGCTGGCCCCCACCGGCAGGCCGCCCGCGCCGGCCCGGCGGTCGCAGTAGACGAAGGCCTCGTCGGGCAGGACCTCCACGTGCACGTTCAGCTCCGGGTGCTCGAGGCTCACCCGGCAGTCGGGTCGGAGCGACAGCACGTGGGCCCCCAGCTCCCGGTTCATCTCCATCGAGGTAGCCGGAAACGTCTTGAAGGCCCGGCGGGCGGTGATCCGGAACGAGCCGAAGCTCCGCCCCTCGATCACCCGCTCGACCGCCGCTCGGAGCGCCTCGCGGGAGACGCCGGTGCGCAGAGCCATCGAGAAGTTGGCGATGCCGCAGACGCGGCCGAGCCGCTCGAGCACGCGGTTCGGCGCGGGATGGCCGGAGAGATCCAGCACGATGCGCCCGGACAGCTGCTCGACACCCACCGGGCCCAGGTCGCTCACCGCCCGCAGCAGGTTCTGATTGAGGTGGCGAAGGAAGAGCGGGCGATTGCCCCGCTTGAGACTGATCTCGTGATAGTGGACGATCGCGGCCGGGGTGGCGGTCGCCATCACTCGGTCTCCGCGCGTCGCGGATGCTTGGGCCGGCGACGGTACACGGTTCGCGGCACCTCCACCTTCGGAGGCTTGGCGGGCATCGGCTTGCGGACTCTTGTGTGAATCGGCTTACGGCGCGTCGTCACCCCGCCAGTATAGCCGGGGACGCGTCAGTAGGCGGCGCCCGGGAAGGTATTCACGCCGGCGTGGCGGTTGGCCGCCTTGTACATCTTGACCCCGCCCACTCCGGGCCCGCCCCACAGCCCCTCGACGATGCCGTCGTGGAGCGCCCAGCTCCGGCCCCGCACGGTGGCGGCGAGGTCCGCCCGGCGGAACTCGGATGAGCCGTCGAGCGCCTTGAGGAGCGCGCCGCCGTGACAGAAGCCGGCGTGGATCTCCTCCATCACGTCGCGGCCCATCAGGTAACCGCACCCGCGCCGCTCGTAGAGGATGGCCGAGTGGTAGAAGAGCGGCTCGATGAGGAAGAGCTCCTTGCCGATCAGCGAGCAGAATCCGGTCATCGAGTCCAGCACGCGAGAGAGCAGGCGCAGGCCCCGCCGCACCTGGCCGGGAGCGAGCCCGCTCTGGAGTGCCCGGCGCTCCTCGTCCACGTTACGCGAGGTGGTGCCGAAAAGAGTGTCGCGCCCGTCCAGGTCTCGGTCGATGGCGTAGCGCGGGCCCGCCGGGTCGGTGATCTGCACGAAGGCCAGCTCCGGCACCGAGAGCGGAGACATCTCCACGTCCACCAGCAGCGCGGGATCACGATCATCCGGGGAGGAGCGCACCTCCACCCGCGCCCACGCCTCGGTGGGCGGCGCGGTCACCCGAACGAGCCGCCGCCCGTCCTTGTCGCAGAGCGTGGACGGGTTGATCGCGAAGCGGTCGAGCAGCTCCTCCGGCACCAG
>DATMMH010000439.1:0-2088 GCA_035569855.1 Candidatus Dormiibacterota bacterium | reverse complement strand
CCCGACGGAGCCGCCCGGCCTCGTGGAGCGGCTTCAGCGGCATCACGGTGACGATCGTGGTGCAGTTGGGACAGGCCACGATCCCGCGATGGGCCCGCGCGGCGTGGGCATTGATCTCCGGAACCACCAGCGGCACGTGGGGATCCATCCGGAAGGCATTCGACTTGTCCACTACCACCGCGCCGGCCTTCACGGCCAGCGGCGCGTATTCCTTCGACTGCGCGGAGCCCGCGGAGAACAGCGCGATCTCGACGCCCTTGAACGCCGCGGGCCCCACCGCTTCCACGCGGATCGCTTCGCCCTTGAAGGTGACGGTCTTACCGGCCGAGCGCGCCGAGGCGAAGGCGCGCAGCTCCCGTACCGGGAACTTGCGCTCCTCGAGGATCTTGAGGGTCGTCTGCCCGACCGCTCCCGTCACGCCGACCACCGCCACGACTACGCCTGAAGCCATTGCTCACAGTCTCCTGTTCATCTAATTAGATTAATACGACTTCTCGACTTCTCTCGAAATCAGATCGCCCATCTCCGCGGTGCCGACCAGCTTCATGCCGGCCGAGTGGATGTCACGGGTGCGATGGCCCCGCTCGAGCACCCGCAACACCGCCCGGTCGACGCGGTCCGCGTCGGCGCCGCGCTCCAGCGAGTAGCGGAGCAGCATGGAGACCGACAGGATGGCCGCGATCGGGTTGGCCACGCCCTGGCCCGCGATGTCGGGCGCGGTCCCGTGCACCGGCTCGTAGAGCCCCATGCGACCGCCCGCGCCCCCGAGGCTCGCGGAGGGCAGCATCCCCATGGAGCCGGCCAGGATCGCCGCTTCGTCCGACAGGATGTCGCCGAACGTGTTCTCGGTGACGATCGTGTCGAAGTGGGTCGGCTTGTGGACGAGGGCCATCGCGCAGTTGTCCACCAGCACGTGCTCGAGCGCGACCTGCGGGTACTCCTTGCCCACCCGGGTCACGACCTCGCGCCAGAGCTGCGAGACCACGAGCACGTTGGCCTTGTCCACCGAGGCCAGGCGCTTCTTCCGCTTCATGGCCACGTCGAAGGCGGCACGCGCGACGCGCTCGATCTCGCGGGCGCTGTAGACCATGGTGTTGACCGCGCGTGGACCGTCCGGTCCGTCCTCGCGCCCTCGCGGCTCACCGAAATACAGCCCGCCGGTGAGCTCGCGGATCACCATCAGGTCCGTGCCCTCTACCACCGAGCGCTTGAGCGGCGAGGCGTCCACCAGCATGGGAAAACACGTGGCCGGCCGCAGGTTCGCGAACAGGTCGAGGTCCTTCCGGATGCCGAGCAGACCGCGCTCCGGCCGCTGCTCCTGCGGGAGGTCGTCCCACTTGGGCCCGCCCACCGCCCCGAAGAGAATGGCCTGCGCGCTCTTGCAGAGGGTCAGGGTGGCCGGCGGCAGCGGCTTGCCGGTGGCGTCGATGGCGGAGCCGCCGATCAGGGCGGTCTCGAACTCGAAGCCGACCCCGGTGGCCTTGCCGACGACCTGGAGGATGCGCTGCGCCTGCGGCGTGACCTCTTGCCCGATCCCGTCCCCGGGGAGCACCGCGATCTTGTAGGTGGCCACCCTCAGACCCTCCGCTCACGTTCGTGCCCGTCCCCGTGCTCCCGGTCCGCGCCCGCGGCCGCCTCCAGATGCCGCGCCCACAGTGGGCGCGTCGGGCCGCTCAGCACGTAGACGGTGAAGAGCAGGAACAGGAACCACTGCGGGTGGGTGGCCACGATCAACACGCCAAGCACCACCAGCACCAGCACGCCGGCGGGCCGGCGGCGGGCAAAGTCGATCTCCTTGAAGCTGTAGTAGCGGAACGTCGTCACCATCAGGATCGCGACCAGGTAGGTGCCGGCCGCGATCGCCGCGCCCAGCCAGCGCGGGATCTCGTCGTTGCCGAGCAGCAGCACCACCGAGGCCACGATCCCGGCCGCGGCGGGGATCGGCAGCCCGACGAAGTAGCGCTTGTCGCTCACCCCCGAGTGCACGTTGAAACGGGCGAGTCGGAGGGCGCCGCAGATCGCGAAGAGGAAGGCTCCGAGCCACGCGGCGCGCCCGAGCGGGGCCAGGGCAAACGTATAGAGCATGAA
>DATMMH010000438.1:0-9435 GCA_035569855.1 Candidatus Dormiibacterota bacterium | reverse complement strand
GATCGGCGGTGGTCGCCTGGTAGGTGAGCCCGAGCCCGGCCAGCGCCCCGGCCAGCTCGCGGCTGGGCGGGGTGCCGCGGAACTCGCAGAGCGCGACCGCGTCCGCGGTCCAGGCCTCGATCTGCCGGACGATCGCCGCGGTCCTCAGGCCCCCGCCGTGCCGGATGTTCCAGAAGACGACGCGCATCGGCCGACGACCTCTACTTGTCGAGCCAGACCTCCTGGAGGCGGCAGCAGTTGTACGTGACCTGGTTCGGGATCAGGTTCTTCACGTACGGATGGTGCGCGAAGCGGTCGGTGCGCCAGCCCATGGTGGGCCGGGCCGCGTCCTCTTCGAGCTTCTTCTGGATCTGCCACACCAGGGCGAGGCGCTTCTGGACGTCGGTCTCCTGGGACTGCTGGTCGACCAGGCGGCCGACCTCCTCGTTGCAGTAGTCTCCGTAGTTTCGCGGCGAGCCGCACGCGTAGTTCTCGTAGAAGCTGGCGTCCGGGTCGTCGACCCCGAGGCCGGTGAGGTTGGCCCCGATCTGGAACTGGCGCCGCGTCACCATCGGGTGCCACTGCGCGCTGTCGATCTGCTTGAGCGTCGCCTCCACCCCGACCTGCTTGAGATCGCTCACCACGAATCCCGCGAAGTCGAGATAGATGGCGATGGCGCGGGTGACGATGTCCACCTTGAGAGGATTGGCGGGCCCGAAGCCCGCCTCGGCCAGCAGCTTCCGCGCCTGGGCTCGGCCCGTGTCGACTCCGCCGTAGCCGGGCAGGAGGTTCAGGTCCTTCTCGAGCAGGCCCCAGATGCCCCACGGCTTGGGGGACATGGCGGCCCCGACGACCGCGGCGCCGCGGTGCACGGTCTTGGTGTAGGCCCGCCGATCGATGGCGAGGCTGAGCGCGCGGCGGACCTGGATGTTGTCGAAGGGGGCCCGCCGGGTGTTCAGGAGGAGGTTCTCGCTCACGTTGGTCGCGGTCTCGGTGAACACCATGCCGGGGACGCCCGCCTTAAGCTGCTCGGCGATGGCGATCGTGGTGTCACCGGGATAGGCCACGTCCACCTGGGCCGCCTGCAGCGCGGCCACCCGCGTGCCGCGCTCGACGATCACGATGTAGCGGAGCGCGTCGAGATAGGGGCGGCCCTTCACGAAGTAGTCGGGGTTGCGGACCAGCTCCACCGACTGGCCGCGCCTCCACTCCTTGAACTTGAACGGGCCGGTGCCGAGGCAGCGCGAGCGATGCTCGGCGAGGGGCACGTGCGCGGGGATCACCGGCGAGTAGCCGGAGGCGAGCATCGCGAGCAGCGAGGGCTGAGGCCGCTTCAGCCGGAAGACCACCGTGTACGGGTCCGGGGCCTCCACGGCGTCCACGTTCGCGTACCATTCTTTTCGAGGATTGATCCGTAGTTTTACCGGCGCGTCGGCGGACTCGCGCACCACGTCGAAGGTGAACTTCACGTCCTTCGAGGTGAACGGCTGCCCGTCGTGCCAGCGGACGTCGCGACGCAGGAAGAAGACGAGGTGGCGGTAGTTGTCCTGCCACGACCACTTCTCGGCCAGCTCGGGGACGACGGTCTCCATGCGCGCGAGCCGCTTGAGCTGGTCGTAGACGACCAGGTTGTTGTAGCAGGGCATGGAGGGCCAGGTGACCGAGTTGGTGGCGGTCTCGTGGATGGCGAAGCCCTGCGGGAGATCCTCGCGCAGCACGAGGCGGAGGACGCCGCCCGGCTTGCCGTCGCGCGGGGACTGATTCTGCGCACCGGGGGTCTGCGCGGCTGCGACGGAGGCGAGCCAGGTCACGCACGAGACGATCACGAGGGCGAGCGTTCGCTCGGCGGTGCGCATGTGAGGCGGCCCCTCACCCTGCCCTCTCCCCTTGAGGGGGAGAGGGGGATGAGGAGGAGAGGCTCTTCTAGACGGTGACGGGACGGTAGACCGGCATCCGCCACTCGGGGAAGCGCTGGTCGACGCCGCGCACCACGTTCATGTAGGCGGTGAGGAGGCGCTGCGTGATCGCGCCCACGCCGCCGTCCCCCAGCGGGAAGCGGTCCACCGAGAGGATCGGGGTGATCTCATAGCCGCTGCCGCAGAAGAACGCCTCGTCGGCGACGTAGAGCTCGGTGCGGGCGATGTCGCGCTCCACCACGTCCATGCCGAGGGCGGGGGCGATCGCCTCGATCAGGGTGGTGCGGGTGATCGACTCCAGGATGTCGCTGGTGATGGGTGGGGTCACGAGCTTGCCCCGGCGCACCATGAAGAAGGTCGCGCCCGAGCCCTCCGCCACCGTGCCCTGCTGGTTCAGGAAGATCGGCGCGTCGTAGCCGTCGGCCTTCGCCTGTAGCGTGGCGAGCCGGCCGTTCTGGTAGTTCGCCCCGCACTTGAGCCGGATCGGGATCGCGTTGTCGTGGGTGCGCTGCCAGGAGGTGACGCAGCAGCGGAGCCCCTGGCCCTCGGACACGCGACCCCGGCGCCGTGGATTGATGTAGAGCCCGCTCGGGGTGGTGGAGTCGAGGCCGGTGCCGGCCACGTAACCCACCAGGTGCATGTGCACGTCCTCGCGGATCTCGTTGCCGCGGAGGACCTCCCGGACCGCCTCGTAGACGTCCATGTCGGTGTAGGGGATCGTGAAGCGCATCATCTTCATCGACTCGCGGAAGCGCGCGAAGTGCTCGGCCAGCCGGAAGCAGTAGAGCTCCCCGTCGCTCTCGTTCCAGTAGGCGCGCAGCCCCTCGAACACGTTCGACGCGTAGAAGACGGCCGCGCTGTTGACGGGCAGGACGGCTTCGGCCTGGGAAACCAGCCGGCCGTTCATCCAGATCTTGAGCTCTTTCATTGCGATGGCATCCTCCGTGGCCGGAGCCCTCGCGGTGCGGCGTCCGGGCCAGGAAAGGATATCACCGTTGGGCGTCCAGGTGGGAGCGCAGCAGCCGCGTCACCGCCTCCGGCGCCTGGTCGGTGACGAAGTGGCCGATCCCCGGCAGGATCTCGAAGCGGAAGGGTCCGCTCACGAAGTCGGCGGTGAAGCGCGCGGCGGAGGGGCCGACGGTGGCGTCCGCGTCGCCCCAGATGTAGAGCGTCGGGACCGTGACCGCCCCCACGTCGACCGCGGTGAGGGATCCGGCCGCCCGGTACCAGCCAAGCGCCGCCTCCAGGGCGTCCGGCGTGCCGAGCACGGAGAGATATTCCGCGATGGCGTCCTCCCCGACCCCCTGTTCGGCGAGCCGGCTCCGCAGCCGGCGGGCGCCGTCCTCCAGGAGTCGGGGGCCGGTGGCCGGGTCGTGGAAGGCCCGGTGGTGCCGTGAGCGATGCTGCTGATCGTCGGTGTTCTCTTGGAAGGCACGGCGGAAGGCGGCCGGATGGGGCCGCGACAGGATCGTGAGCGACCGGATCCGCCCCGGATGGCGGTGGGCGGTGACCCAGCCCACGTGGCCACCCCAGTCGTGGCCGACGAGGTGAAACGATTGGCCGGGCGCGCCGGCCGCATCCGCGATGTCGAGCACGTCCTGGACGAGCCGGTCGATGGCGTAGGCCGCCAGGCCCCGGGTGGGGTCGGGGCGCACGCCCGCGGAGTAGCCGCGCTGATCCGGGGCCACCGCGTGATAACCGGCCTCGCCCAGGGCGGGCACCTGCTCCCGCCAGGTGTGGCGGCTTTGCGGGTAGCCGTGGAGCAGGAGGACCAGCGGCCCGTCCGCGGGGCCCGCGGTGGCGGCGGTGAAGTGGCCTTGAGGAGTCGCGAGCGTGGCTGCTGTCATGAAATGCGTTCGCCTCGCCTACGGCTGCGGCTCACACGGCCATGTATCCGTTCGCCTCGCCTACGGCTGCGGCTCACACGGCCTCGGTCCACACCGTGAACCCGGTGAGCGTGGTGTTGCCGAAGGACGTGGTGAGGGCCACGTCCACCGCGTCGCGGCCCCGGGCCATCAGCACGCGGCCGATGCGCGGCTGGTTGTGGCGGGCGTCCAGCGCGTACCAGGCATCGCCCAGGTAGACCTCGAGCCACGCCGAGAAGTCCATCGGGCTCGGATTCTTCGGCACGCCGATGTCGCCCAGGTAGCCGGTCGCGTAGCGGGCCGGGACGTTCAGCGCCCGCAGGAACGTGATGGCCAGATGCTGGAAGTCGCGGCAGACCCCCTGCCGCTCGGTGAAGACGTCGAAGGCGGTCTTGGTGGGCCGGGAATACTGGTAGCCGAACGTGACGTTGTCGTGGACCCAGTCCACCACCGCCTGCACCCGCTGCCACGCCGGAGGCGTCTTGCCGAAGAGATCCCACGCGATCGCGGTCATGCGATCCACCTCGCAGTAGCGGCTGGCCAGGAGATAGCGCAGGCACTCCGGAGGCAGCTCCTCCACCGCGTGGAGACGGAGCCCTTCGATGCCGGGCTCGGGCCGGCCGCTGTCGCGCGCCACGTTGTCGTACCGCAGGCGCAGGGTGCCGGCCGGCGCCATCACCCGCGCAGCGCGGTTGCCGAACCAGTCCGCGATGACTTCGACCGGCACGGCCGGCTCGACCTCGATCCACTCGGGGGCCTCGAGGGCGGGGGCCGCGTCGGGATGGAGGTAGAGCATCAGCAGCATCGCGGTCGGCCGCGGGACCTCGAAGATCAGCTCGTGGCCCAGGCGGATGCGCATGCGGCCACGGTAATCCGGGCGGATGTGTCGGTCAATCACGTCCGACGCGCTTCTGGTAACATACCCCCCGATGCGCACGACTGGGGCAGCTCGCACCCCGTGACCTATTGCGTCGGCATCTGGACCACCCACGGTCTCGTCATGGCGTCGGATTCCCGCACCAACGCGGGCCACGACCAGGTCAACGTCGCCCGCAAGATGCACACGTTCGTCCAGCCGGGCGAGCGCGTGTTCATCCTGCTCAGCAGCGGCAGCCTCTCGTGCACCCAGTCGATCATCACGCTGCTCCGGCGTGACTTCGAGCAGGGGAAGGGACTGGCCCAGGTGTCGTCGCTCTACGACGCGGCCCGGGTCATCGGCGCCCAGGTGCGACGGGTCTCGGACATGGACCGCGAGACGCTCGAGCGCGACGACTTCAAGTTCAACGTGAACCTGGTGCTGGGCGGTCAGGTGCGGGGCGAGGCGCCGGGGCTTTTCATCATCTACCCGCAGGGTAATCCGCTGCAGGCGAGCGAGGACTCCCCGTACCTCCAGATCGGGGAAACCAAGTACGGCCGGCCCATCCTCGACCGCGGCATCCGCTTCCACAAGACCACGCTCGAGGAGGCCGCCAAGTACGCGTTGCTGTCCCTGGACTCCACGATGCGCTCGAACGTGACGGTGGGCCCCCCGGTGGACCTGCTCGCCTACGGCGTGGACGAGCTCGAGATCACGCGGCTCCGCCGCTTTCCCGCCGGCGATCCGGATCTGATGAAGATCGGGATGCGCTGGGAGCAGGCGCTCCGCCAGGCGGTGGCGCGGCTGCCCCAGATCCGCTTCCGTGCCTCCCGCCGTTCCCTCGAGCCCTCGCAGCTGCCTCCGGAAGAGACCATCGAGCTGGTCGAGCCGAGCCCGGCGGAGTCCGCCGGCGCGGAGCTCCAGCCGCAGGCCCGGCCCCCATCGTCCTGAGTGCCATGTCACCGACCACTGCCGACCCGACAAGGAGCCAGTGATGCGAAACTACTACGACATCCGTCTGAGCGACCGAACGATCACCAAGCGCGAGCTCGAGGGCGAGGCGATCGTCAAGGCCGGCCGCTACTTCATCGCCAAGACCCTGCTCGAGCTGGGCGCGGCCACCGTGGATCCGCTCTCCCCGGCCAACCCCCTCATCTTCTCGGCGGGGCCGTTCGCGGGTACGAGCTTCTCCAACGCCAACCGCACGAGCGTCGGCTGCAAGAGCCCGCTCACCGGGGGGATCAAGGAGGCCAACGGGGGTGGCAGCTTCAGCTATGGCCTGGGCCAGCAGAAGATCGCCGGGTTCACCCTGCTCGACGCCTCGCCCGACTGGGTCGTCATCCACTTCCGGAAGGACGGCACCATCGACTTCGACGACGCGAAGCCGTACCTGGGCAAGGGCAACTTCGAGGCCCAGAACATGCTCCACGCCAAGTACGGCAAGAAGGTCACGATCGGGCTTTGCGGTCCGGTGGGCGAGTACCAGGGGTTGATCGCGGGCATCGCGTTCAGCGACAAGGACGGCCGCCCCGCGCGGCTGTCGGCGCGCGGCGGGGTCGGCGCGGTGATGGGGTCGAAGAAGGTCAAGGCCATCGTCGTGGACCTCGACAAGATCCCGCCGTTCTCGGATCCCAAGAAGGTGACCGCGGCGATCAAGAACTACGCCAAGATGCTGCAGGCCGACTCGATGGTGGCCAACTTCTACGCCAAGATCGGCACCATGGGCATGGCCGATCTGCAGAACACCCTGGGCGGGCTGCCGGTCCGCAACTTCAGCGCGGGCCAGCAGGTGGACGTCTCCAAGGGTGAGAAGTTCAAGATGGGCGGCGAGTACATCAGCCAGCTCAACGTCTCGCGCGGGGGCGAGCACACCCACGCCTGCATGCCCGGCTGCGTGATCCAGTGCAGCAACATCTACGCGGACAAGGACGGCAAGGAGGTGGTCTCGCCGGTCGAGTACGAGACGCTCGGGTTGCTCGGCACCAACTGCGGCCTCTCCGATCCCGACGATCTCGCCCAGATGAACTACATCGCCAACGACCTCGGCGTGGACACCATCGAGACCGGAGCGATGATCGCGGTGCTGATGGAAGCGGGGCTCGGCGCCTTCGGCGACGTGGCCTTCATGGCGAATTGCCTCGCCGAGATCCAGCGCGGCACCCCGAACGGGCGCATCTGGGCCCAGGGCACCTGGCGGGTGGGCGAGCACTATCACGTCAAGCGGGTGCCGGTCATCAAGAAGCAGGCGATCAGCGCCTACGATCCCCGCGTGGTCGAGGCCACCGGCATCACCATGATGGCCACCGCGCAGGGCGCCGATCACACCGCGGGCAACCTGCCGCGGCTCAAGACGCGCGAGATGGAGACCCCCGCCATCGTGGACCAGAGCGTGGCCCACCAGGCGCGGGTGGCCGCCAACGACTCGCTCGGCCTCTGCATCTTCGGCATGAGCGTGACCAATCCCAACACCGAGTGGCTCACCGACACCATCAACGCGGCCCACGGCACGAGCCTCACCAAGGAGTTCTTCGAGGCCCTCGGCCGGCAGACGCTGAAGCTCGAGCACGAGTTCAACAAGCGCGCCGGCTTCACCGCCAAGGACGACGAGCTACCCGAGTTCTTCTACACCGAGTCGCTGCCTCCGACCAACCACGTGGCGCGCTTCCACGCCGCCGACGTGCAGGGCATGTACGAGCGCCTGCCCGCCTGAGCGGCGCCGCCGAGCCGCGACCCACCAGGGCCCCGCCCGCGTCCTCCGGGATCGCGCGCGGGGCCCTGGCTCTTGACAAGGGACAGGCGCCAGTTTGTAATGCCGCCCACGCCCCGATCCCGACCGACGCAGCTTGGGAGGACGCTCATGTCTCTGCGGCGAACCACGTGGCTCACCGTTCTCGCTTCCGGCGTGAGCGCCGCCTTCCTGCTCTCGGGCGCCCCGCCGGTTCCGGACGTTCACGCCCAGGCCAAGAAACTCAAGATCGGGGTGGTCTTCGACTATACCGGACCGCTGGCCGGCGGCGGCTCCGACCTGCACGCGCTCGGCGCCAAGATCATGATCGACTACTTCGCGAAGAAGGGTGGGGTCGAGGGCTACCAGCTCGAGGCGGTCTACGCCGACGCGCAATCAAAGCCCGACGTCGCCATCAACGAGGCGACGCGCCTGATCGAGCAGGAGAAGGTCGACATGCTGCTCGGCTTCTACTCCTCGGCCCAGTGCGTGCCCGCGGCCGCGCGCGTCGAGCAGCTCCACAAGTTCATGTGGATCACGACGTGCATCTCCTCGGCGGTCCTCGAGAACCGTCACCTCAAGTACGTGTTCCGGGTGCAGCCGAGCGGCCGGCAGTTCGGGCTGATGTCCACCGACTTCATCGCCCAGAACGCCAAGGCCAAGTTCGGGAAGGAGCCCAAGGATCTCCGGGTGGCGATCATCCACGAGGACGGCGCCTACGGGGTCGACGTGTCCAAGGGCAACGAGGAGGGGGCCAAGAAGGCGGGCTTCAACCTGGTGCTCAAGGAGGGCTACTCGGCGACCGCGCCCGATCTGGCTTCGCTGGTCACCAAGCTGAAGCGGGCCCGCCCCGACGTGATCTTCCACACCGGTTACAACCCGGACATCTCGCTCTTCCTGCGGCAGTCGCGCGAGCTGGGCCTGCGCTTCAGCGCGCTGGTCGGCCACGGTGCTGGCTACGGGGTCTACGACAAGCTGAAGGAAGCGCTCGGCAAGGACGCGAACTATTTCTTCAACGTGGATCCGATCTCGATCTGGCTCGCCAATCCGGCCGCGCTCAAGCCCGAGCTCGTGCCCCTGATCAAGATGGTGGGTGACGAGTACGAGAAGGCGAGGCCGGGGACCACGATCCGTTCGGCCCACGTGGGCATGGCGGCCTCCAACACCTACGTGTTCATGACCGAGGTGCTGCCGCGCGCGATCAAGAAGTACGGCGGCGTCGATGCGGACGCGCTCCGCAAGGCCGCGCTCGAGGTGAATCTGCCCGAGGGCGGCACCATGCTTGGTTTCGGGGTGAAGTTCGAGCCCGAGACCTCCGCGATGGCCGGGCAGAACGATCGCGCCTTCCCGGTGATCATCCAGTACGTGGACGACAAGCCATACGTGGTGTGGCCCAAGAGCCTGCAGCTCCGCGAGCCCGTGCTGCCCCTGCCGAGCTCGTCACCCTACGCGGCCAACTAGAGAGGCGGAGCGGGCCCGAGGACGTGCTGACCGTCGAGGGGCTGTCCAAGCGCTTCGGCGGTTTCACGGCCGTGAGCGATGTCTCGTTCACGGTCGCGAAGGGAGAGATCGTCGGGCTGATCGGGCCCAACGGCTCCGGCAAGTCCACCATCTTCAACCTGCTCTCGGGCGCGCTCACCCCCAACGCGGGTTCGATCCGGTTCGAGGGGCGCGAGATCGCGGGCTTGGCGCCGCACCGGATCATCAACCTCGGCATCGGCCGCACCTTCCAGATCCCGCGACCGTTCCGTCGCCTCTCGCTCCTGGAGAACGTGGCCCTCGCCGGCTTCTTCGGCCGCGGCCGAGCCTCGCGTCGGCAGGCGTTCGAGGCCGCCGAGCGCGCACTTCGACTGGTCGGTCTGCCCACGGATCGCGGGGTCGCCGTGGACGGGCTCGGCGCGGCCGCGCTCAAGAAGCTCGAGCTGGCCAAGGCGCTGGCTACCGATCCCAAGCTCCTGCTCGCCGACGAGAGCCTGAGCGGTCTCGACGAGCACGAGATGGATCAGGCCGCCGATCTGCTGCGGCGCATCTGCAAGGACCTGGGCGTCACCATCATCTGGGTGGAGCACATCATGGGCGTCCTGATGCGGGTGG
>DATMMH010000437.1:0-2281 GCA_035569855.1 Candidatus Dormiibacterota bacterium | reverse complement strand
GAATAGCGCCGCTCGTTGGCCGGCGTGGCCATCTGCCCCATGTCGGGGAGGTCCACGTGCCCGGGATAGACGGTGGCGAACTTGGTGATCATGGCTGGCCCTTTCGAGTCGCGGATGGGACCGCGACCCGGTGGCCGAGGCGGGCCGAGATGTCGCGCGCGGTGGCCTTCACGGCCGCGCACAGCTGCTCGAGCCGGGGACGGACCCGCTCGGTGGGCCCACCGATGGCGCACGCCCCTACCACGTGCCCGTCGCGATCGAAGATCGGGGCCGCGATGCCGGCGGCCCCCGCCGCGAGCTCGTCGAGGTTCAGGCAGACGCCGGTCTCGCGCACCTCCTCCAGCGCGGCCCGCAGCGCGGGCAGACTGGTCACGGTGCTCTCGGTGTAGCGCCGGAGTGGCAGCGCGCGCAGGATGCGCTCGCGCTCGGCGGGCGGCAGGAAGGCCAGCAGCACCTTGCCGCTCGAGGTCGCGTGCAGCGGCCGACGCGCCCCGACCCGCGCGGTGTAGCGGATCACCTGCTCGCTCTCCACCCGATCGACGAACACCACCGCGGTGGAGTCGCTGTCGAGTGTGCCCAGGAAGACGGTCTCGCCGGTCCGCTCCATCAGCTCCTGCAGCGCGGGCCGCGCGACCGCGGGCAGCTCGCGCTGCGCCGGCGAGCCCATGCCGAGCTCGAGCGCCTTCCGTCCGAGGCGGTACTCCCCCGCCGGCCCTTGCTCGAGATAGCCGCGGCCGGTGAGCGTGCGCAGCAGCGGGAGCAGGCTGCTCTTGGGCGCCTCGAGCCGGGCGCTGAGTTCACGCAGGGCGAGCCCCTCCCGAGCGGAGACGATCAGCTCCAGGATGTCGACGACCCGGCCGGCGGCGCGGTGGGCTCCCGCCCCGGATCCGCGCCGCCCGAGCAGGGCGGGGCTCACGCGCGGCCCGCCGGCACCTCGAAGCCGAAGAAGCGCGCCGCGTTCAGACCGAGCAGGTCGGCCCGGGTGGCGTCCGAGAGGTGGCCCATCGTGCGCTCGATCGCCTCGGCAGAATGCGGCCACGTGCCCTCGTGGTGCGGATAGTCGTTGCCCCACATGAAGCGGTCGGCCAGACGCATCGGCTCGGCGAGCGCGAGCCCGGCCGGATCCTCCTGGAACGAGGCCCAGCAATGCTCGCGGTAGTACTCGCTCGGCAGCCGCTTGAGCTTGGGCCGCACCCAGAAGTGATGCTTGCGATACGCCTCGTCCATCGCGCCGAGGAACCAGGCCACCCAGCCGATGCCGGCCTCGATGGTGGCCACGCGCAGCCGGGGAAAGCGCTCGAACACCCCGGAGGCGCACAGGTTGGCCATCGGCTCGATGGTGGGCGAGAGCGAGTGCGACACGTAGTTGATCACCGCCCCGCCGTTGCCGCGCGCCGCCCGCGGATCGCGCCCGGTGGAGACGTGGAAGGTGACCGGCAGGTTCACGTCCTGGATCACCGTCCAGAGCGGGTCGAACATGGGCAGGTTGTAGTTCGGGTGATCCACGTCGTGGCCGCCCCAGATCGGCTTGCACGGCAGCGTGAGGAGGCGGAAGCCGAGCTTGGCCGCGCGCGTGACCTCGGCGATGGAGCCCTTTAGATCGCCGGTGGCGAGCGCGGCCGCGGGCGCCATGCGGGCGCGGAAGGGCCCGAAGGTCTCGTGCGCCCAGTCGTTGTAGACACGGCACTGGGCCATCGCGAAGACCGAATCGGGCGTGGCCCACATCGCGAGCCCCTTGTTGGGGAAGATCACCTCGACGTCGATGCCGTCGCGATCCATGTCCTGCAACCGCTCGACCGGATCGGCGCCCACGCGCTGGCGCAGGCCGTCCTCGCCCTCGAGCGCCTCGGTCCGTAGCCGGTCGGGGCGGTGGCCCTCGGAGACCCGCCACTTCACCCCGTTGTCGTCCGTGATGACCTTGGGCACGCGGTGCCGGTACTGCTCGTCGATCCGGGTGGCCCAGAGATCGGCGGGCTCGTTGGCGTGGCAGTCCGCGGAGACCATGAAATACTTCCGCGGATCGGCGGGCCGGGCGCTGCGGGGCCAGCCGGTGTGCCCGGGGCTCGCGAGACGCCAGAGATTGGGCTCGTTGACGACGATGTCGGTCGGGGTCATGGTGGGCTCCTCCTCCACTGCACGAGCGTGAACGGCGGCGTGGCGTCGTCGTGGGGCTCGAACACCGCCTCGACGGGCGCGCCGATCGGAACGTCCTGCATGGGATCTCCGAGCAGATTGCCGATCATCCGGATCTGGCCGGCCTCCGGCAACTCGACCAGCACGA
>DATMMH010000436.1:0-4221 GCA_035569855.1 Candidatus Dormiibacterota bacterium | reverse complement strand
GGTCTACAAGAACGAGCTGCACGAGAACCTCGCCGCGATCATCCGCCGGCGGCGCCTCTCCGGCCTGGTCGGCACCGCGGTGCTCCTGCTCTTCGCGAGTCAGCTCTTCAACGCGATCCGGCTCGTGCTGAGCGACATCTTCGGCTTCCGGGGGGGGCCCGGGTTCTTCCGCGGCATGGCCCGCGACATGCTCATGGTGCTGGCGATGGGCATGCTGTTCCTCGGCAGCATCGTCATCAGCGACGTCTTCGGCTGGCTCCGGATCCTGCTCTTCCAGACCATGGGCATGCCCGTCCAGTGGGTGCGCGCGTGGTCGATCACCCTGGCGCTGGGCTTCAGCACCGCGTTCTTCTTCATCCCCTACCGGTACCTGACACATCGGCGCGTGCCCGCGGGCTCCGCGCTGGCCGGCGCGCTCCTCGCCGCGGTGCTGTGGGAGGCGGCCAAGCAGGTCTTCCGCTGGTACATCCTGTCGTTCGGCGTCTACGATCAGGTGTACGGCCCGCTCGGCGTGCTGGTGGCGCTCGCGATGTTCGCCTACTACTCGGGCGTGGTGTTCATCTTGGGCGCCGAGTACGCGGCCGCCCTCATGAGGGGCGGGCGCGCCTGAGCCGCCGTCCCAAAGCCCGGCCGACTGTGCTAGGGTGAGGCGGTCATGGCCGACTCCCTGCCCCCGCCGCTTCACGGCGTGCGGGTTCTCGAGCTCGCCCACCTGATCGCCGGTCCCATCTGCGGTATGTATTTGGCGGACATGGGCGCCGACGTCGTGAAGGTGGAATCGCGCGACGCTCCCGACGCCGGCCGCTCGGTGTATCCACGCGCGGTGCGCAACGGCGAGGGGGTGCTGCATCTCACGGTCAATCGCAACAAGCGCGGGATCTGCCTCGACGTCAAGCGGCCCGAAGGGCGTGCCGCCTTTCGCCGGCTGGCCGGGTGGGCCGACGTCATCATCGAGGGCTTCCGGGGCGGGGTGGCCGAGCGGCTCGGCATCGACTACGACTCGCTCAAGGACGCCAACCCGCGGCTGATCTACTGCTCGATCTCCGCGTTCGGGCCCGACGGGCCGTGGCGCGAGAAGCCGGGGCTCGACTCGCTCGCGCAGGCGCTGGGAGGCCTCATGGCCATCACCGGCGAGCCGGACGGCACCCCGGTGCTCTGCGGCGCCCCGGTGGCCGATACCCTGGGCGGCATGCTCGCCATCCAGGGCATCCTGACCGCGCTGATCGCGCGCGGCGCGAGCGGGCCGGGGCAGCGCGTGGACGCGTCGCTGCTGAACGGCATGCTGTTCGCCCACACCGCCCGGCTCTCCGTGTTCCACGAGACCGGCGAGCCGCTCCCGCGGTACGGGAGCGGGCACCCGGAGATCGTGCCGTACCAGGCCTTCCGCGCGAAGGACGACTGGATCTTCGTGGCCGCGTGGGTGGACCGGCTCTGGACGCCGTTCTGCGCGGCGGTGGGGCTCGACGGGCTCGCCGCCGATCCGCGCTTCGCGACGCGCCGCGACCGGCTCGCCCATCGTGCGGAGCTGGAGGCCATCCTGACGCCCGTGTTCCGGCAGCGCACGGTGGCCGAGTGGATGGACGCGCTCGAGGCCGCCGACGTGCTCTGCGCGCCGGTGAACGACTACCCCGGTCTGGTGCGCCACCCCCAGGTGGTGGCGAGCGGCTTCATCACCGAGCAGGACCACCCGCGCGCCGGCCGATTCAAGACCATCGCCACCCCGGTGAAGCTCGAGAAGACCCCGGGCACCATCCGCTCCCCGGCCCCCGCGCTGGGCGAGCACAGCCGCGACGTGCTGAGCGAAGCGGGTTTCAGCCGCGCGGAGATCGACGCGCTCGCGGCTGCCCACGTCATCTAAGGAGGCTCACGTCATGATGCTCAAGGACAAGGTCACGGTGGTCACGGGGGCGGCGCGGGGGATCGGCCGCGAGATCGCGCTGCTCATGGCGCGGCACGGGGCGAAGGTCGTGGTCAACGACTACGGGGGCGGCTCCGACGGCGCGGGCGACGCCCGCGGTCCGGCCGACGACGTGGTGAACGAGATCAAGGGGATCGGCGGCCAGGCCGCCGCCAGCTACGACTCGGTCGCGAGCATGGCGGGAGGCCAGCACATCGTCCAGACCGCGCTCGACCACTTCGGCCGAATCGACATCGTGGTGAACAACGCGGGCATCCTGCGCGACCGCATGATCTTCAACATGACCGAGGAGGAATGGGACGGCGTCATCAACACGCATCTCAAGGGCACCTTCGCGGTGACCCGCGCCGCGGTGCCCCACATGCGGGAGCGCAAGTGGGGCCGCATCATCAACATGACCTCCACCTCGGGTCTCGTCGGCAACATCGGCCAGGCCAACTACGCGGCGGCCAAGCTCGGCATCGTGGGATTCACCAAGGTCGTGGCGCTCGACATGGCGCGCTACAACGTCACCGCCAACTGCATCTCGCCCTTCGCCTGGACCCGGATGATCGGCACCATCCCGACCGAGACCGAAGCCCAGAAGGCGCGGGTCGAGAAGATCAAGAAGATGGGCCCCGAGCACATCGCGCCGGTCGCGGTGTTCCTGGCCACCGACGAGGCCAAGGAGATCTCGGGGCAGGTGTTCGGGGTGCGCGGCAAGGAGGTCATGCTGTTCAGCCACATGCGTCCGGTGCGCAGCATCCACCACGATCTCGGCTGGACGCCGGAGCGGCTGGCCGCGATGTTCCCGGGCACGCTGAAGCACCACCTGGCCCCCCTCGACACCTCGGGGCAGTTCTTCAACTACGACCCGATGGTCTGAGCCGCGGCGGACCGTGCGCCGCGCCGCGGCCCTCGTCCTGCTCCTCTCGACGGCGCTCGTCTGGCCCGCGACCGCCGCCGAGCCCGGCCTGCTGATCACGGTGGGCGAGGTGACCGACACCGGGGCGGTGCTGTGGGTGCGCGGGGTGGCGTGGGGCCCGGTGGCGGTCCGCTACGGTCCGGTGCGACCCGCCACGGATTCGCCGACCCCGGACCCGCAAGTCCCGGGGACCCAAGCCGAGATCCGCGTCAGCCCGAACCGCAACCTGACCGGCAAGCTGTCGCTCCAGCCGCTCGAGCCGGCGACCCGCTATCGCTACACCGTCTCCCAGAACCACGAGCAGGTCACCGGCGAGTTCGTCACCGCGCCGTCGCCCGCGAGCAGCGGGCCGGTTCGCTTCGCCTGGAGCGGCGATCTCGGCAGCCGCGGTTACTGCCGGCCGGGCGCCGACGGCTACCCGATCTTCCGCGCGATGGCCCGCCGGCCGGTCGACTTCTTCGTCTTCGTGGGCGATACGATCTACGCGGACCAGGTCTGCGGAGAGGGCCCGCACGTACCCGGCTACGACTTCGTGGCGCGCCGGCCCGCCGACTTCTGGGCCAAGCACCGCTACAACCGCGAGGACCCGGCGGTGCAGGCCTACTTCCGCGGGACGTCGGTCTACGCGATCTGGGACGACCACGAGGTGCGCAACGACTTCTCCGGACCCAGCGAGCCGCTGATGGAGGTCGGCCGGCAGGCCTTTCTCGACTACTTCCCGATCCGCCCGCCGCGGGAGGAGCCGGGGCGGCTCTACCGGAAGTTTCGCTGGGGCGGCCTGCTCGAGCTGTTCATCCTGGACACCCGACAGTACCGGAGCCCGAACTCGGCGCCGGACGGTCCGGCCAAGACCATGCTCGGCGCGCCCCAGAAGCGATGGCTCATCGACGCGATCGGCGCCTCGACCGCGACCTGGAAGGTCGTGATCTCGAGCGTCCCACTCTCGGTGCCGACCGGCGGCCGCAATCACGACTCCTGGAGCAACGCCGGCCCGCAGGGCGTGCCCGAGGAGCGCGGCACCGGCTTCGCGGTCGAGCGAGACGCGATCCTCCGGGCGCTGCGCCAGCGCGGGGTGAAGAACCTGGTCTTCGTCACCACCGACGTGCACCACGCCGAGATCATCCGCCACCAGCCGACGGCCGAGTGGTCCTTCTACGAGCTGATCGCCGGGCCCCTGTCCGCCTCGCTCGGCAAGCCTCGGCCCCTCGACGCCGCGCTCAACCCCCGCTCGCTCTGGAGCCTGGGCGGCGCGCCCAACTACGGGGAGGTCTCGATCGACGCCGCCGGGCTGGCGGTGCGCATCATCGACGGTGACGGCCAGGTGCGCTTCACCCAGAACGCGCCCGCCGCGACCGACTAGTCGCGCCGGTTGACGAGGTAGATCCCACCCGCGACCAGC
>DATMMH010000435.1:0-6661 GCA_035569855.1 Candidatus Dormiibacterota bacterium | reverse complement strand
GGTGAGGGCCGACACCACGAGGGCGCCACCACCGAGGATGATCGCGCACCCGACGAGGCGCCGCCCGGGCAGGCCGACCGGGACGCGGCCGGCGCCGGCGCCCCGGGCCCGGACCGCGTGAGCGCCACGATCATGCGCGTGACGCCGAAGGCCCCCCAGAAGAGGGCGTGCACGGCGTAGAGTGCGACGTCGCCGTGAACGCTCACGCGGTGGAGCGCGCCTCCCCGCTCATCGGAGGCGGCGGCCCGTGGCGGGCACGAGCTGGCCGTAGCGCACGCCCTTGATCGACAGCAGCCGGTTGGCGATCTGGCGGATGCGCCGGGCGGCGCCCCGCAGCGGGATCACCTCGAGACACGTGTGGGCGTCGAGGTGCACGTGGAGCGCGGCGGTGATCGCCCCGTGATGCTCGTGCTGGATGTCGGTGAGCTTGTCGGCGAGCGCCCGGGTATCGTGGTCGTACACGAGCACGAGCACGCCGACCGTCTCGCCGGTCTGCTCCTGCCACTCCTCCTTGACCAGCTCGGCCCGGAGCAGGTCCCGTACGAATTCGCTCCGGTTGGAATACTCCCGGCCGGACCGCAGCCGGTCCAGCGTCTGCATGAGCGCGCCCGGCAACGACACCGTGAACCGCGTGGCGTGCTCCGCGGTCTTTCGCTGAGCCATGGGTCAGCCTCCGTAGCCCCAGTTCCAGCACGGCAGGCGATCCCGCCAGAACCAATCGTCGCACGCCGCCTCGTCGCACTGCCGCCGGCAGTCGCGCTCGGTGAGGTCGGCGGCGCACTGGAGCGCCGCGCCGGCGCGGCAATAGCACGCCCCGCGCGGCGCGGGGACCTCGACGGCGGGTACGGGAGCCTCCGCGGCGGGGGCGAGCGCCTCGGCGGCGGGCCTGGCCGCCGCGGTCATTCCGAGCACCGCCGGGCCGAGCACCGCCGGGCCGAGCACCGCCGGGCCGAGCCCGGCCGGGCCGAGCAGGGCCAGGCCCAGGAGGACGGTGAGAGCGATCCCGGTCATTGCGGCGGTCTCCCTCATTGCAGCGTTCTCGGGTTGTTTCTATACTCGCGCGGTATGCCGTCCCGCCCACGCTGGTCCGTGACCGGCGGTCTCCTGCTCACGCTGATCGGGTCGAGCGCGGGCAGTCCCGCGCGCGCCGCCGAGACGTACATGGTACGCCCGGTGGCGCGTACCGGGGAGGCTGCGCCCGGCGGCGGCACCTTCGATCGCTTCGGCCAGGAGACGCTGCCGATCGTCGCACCGGTCAACGCGGCGGGCGACGTGGCGTTCTTCGCCACGCTCAACCGCGGCGGCGCGGACGAAGGACTCTTCCTGCGACGCGGCGGCCGGCTGCTGATCGTGGCCCGGGAGGGGGACCGTGTGACCGGGGTCGGGCGCCTGTCGGGATTCGGCAAGCATCCGACGCCGGGGTTGAACGACGCGGGAACCGTGGTCTTCGCAGCCGCGGTGACGGGCGGCCGCGCCATCGAGGGTATCTTCACGTGGGCCGCGGGCCGGGTCCGGCTCGTCGCGGCCACCGGCGCGCCGGCGCCCGCCATGGGGGCGAGCGTGCTGGCTGCGCTTGACGCCCCCGCGATCAACGCGCGCGGCGACGTGGTGTTCCTCGCCACCGTCCGCCGCGGCCGAGAATCGGTGGAGGCGATCTTCATCAGCGCGGGCGGCACGCTGCGCAAGGTCGTGGCACAGGGCGATCCCGCGCCGGCGGGCGGGGCCTTCGTGGCCTTCGGCCCGCCGACGATCAACGCGCGCGGAGCCGTCGCCTTCGGCGCGGTGATCGAGGGCAAGGCGGTGCCGGGGGGAATCTTCGTGGCGAGCGGCGACCAGGTCCGGATGATGGTGGGCGCCGGCGAGGAGACCCCCATCGGCGGAATCTTCGCCAAGTTCTCGGAGCGCATCAGCTTCAACGACGCGGGGGTGATCGCCTTCCACGGCATGCTCAAATTCGCGCCCGTGGCGGCCGCGATCTTCGCGGTGGACAGCAGCGGCCGGATCCTGCCGGTGGCGCGTCTCGGCGATGCCGCGCCGGGCGGCGGCACCATCTCGCAGTTCGGCCTCTGGCCCACCGTGAGCGCCGCCGGCGTCATCGGCTTCGCGGCCTCCATCGAGGGTGGGCCGGGCTCGATGGCGATCCTGCTGGCCGACGCGAATGGGCTCCGGCGCGTCGTCGCGGTCGGCGACGCGCTGCCCGGGACGGATCGGATCGCCTCGCTCACCCTCTTCCCGGTGGTCGGCGTCGGGCCGCGTGGCCACGTGACCTTTGCGGTGGCGCCCACCGCCACCGGAGAAGGCCCCGAAGGCCTCTTCATCGCCGAGCCTGCCAAAGCCCCATAGAGGGATGGGCCCCGAGAGCCGCACGGCTCTCAGTTCATATCGTACGGGGGATACTCGACGAACACGTTGGCGGCGGTGACGAGGACGTGGCGGGTCGCGACGCGCGCGGGTATCGCCTCGCCGTGGAGCATGCGCATCGCCAGCGGCAGTACCTCGTAGCCGTAGCGGTCGAGCAGGAACGCGACCGATCCGATCACGATGCTGCCGCGGTTGCTCGGATCGATCTCCTTCCGGTCGTTCATCCCGCCGTGAACGCTCCGGTCCACCCCGTGGCTCACGATGACCGCGTCGTGGACCCGGCCCGCCGCCTCCACCGCGCTCTTCACCGAAAGGGCCGTCGCGTCGTCGGTTGCGGCGAGCAGGAGCTTGCCGGCCGGGTGCCCGGCGAGAAATCGCCCAAGGAGCGAACCGACCTGCGCCGGACTACCCTTGGTGTCGAGCGTCGTGACGCGGACGGCGGGGAGCCGCTGGGCCAGCGCGGCGGCGACACCCTGGGCCCGCTCGGGCACGCGATCGACGACGGCCGAGAGGTCGCCGATGATCACCCCGACCATCGGCTGGCCCCGCCACGAGCGCGTGGCGAACTGGGCGAGACTCTCGCCCGCGATCCGACCGGCCGCCGCGTTGTCCACCGTGTAGAGCGGAGCGCCCGGCACCGGGTAGTTGATCGCGAGGACCGGGATCCGGGCCGCCTTGAGCTTCTGGCCGATCACCACGTTGGCGTTCCCCCGGTGGTACTGGATGTAGAGGTCCACCCCGCGGGTGATCGCTGCGTCCGCGTTGGCGACCGCGCGGGCGTCCTCGCGCTGGTTGTCGTAGTAGACCATCTCGACCGGATACTGGCGGGCGGCGAGCGCGAAGCCTTCACGGACCTCGCGACCGGTGAAGCCCGTACCCTCGAGGGTGACGCCGGGCTCCTCGGTCAGATTGGCGAAGGCCACCACGTAGCGACGCTGCGCGTCCGCCGGAGGCGACCCCGCCAAGGCGAGCGCGATGGCCGCGGCGAGGCCGAGCCCCCACGCCGCCGCGTGCCAGCGGGCGGGGCGATGAAAGCCAGCACGCCGGCGTCCCCGCGAGGAGGACGCCGGCGTCCGGTACTTCACGGGCCGTGGCCCGGTCGTTGCGATCTAGCGGATGCCCTCGATGGCGACGAAGTTGCCGGTGAGCCCGACCGCCTTCGGCACGGTCATGCTGAAGAAGAAGGTGGCACGCTTGGTCGCCGCCGCCTCGGCCGCGATCAGATCGGTCCGCACGTTCTCGATGATGTGGATGCCGTTGTCGGTGAGCAGCATCTGGTGGACCATGAAGGCTTCCTTCGGATCCTCACCGGGAATGACCTCCACCGCCCACGTGTCGCTCCCGACCGCGACGATCTTCTGCGAGATGAGCCACTTCGCCGCTTCCTTGCCGAGGCCCGGCTCGCCCGAGTTGTAGAGCGCGTTCTGGGCCGGGAACTGCTCGAAGAGATCGCCCCACCCGGTGTGGATGACCACGATGTCGCCTTCGCGCAGGGTCACGTTGTACATCTGCAGGCCGGCCTGGAGATCGGCCGGGGTGATCACGGTGCCCTTGTCCAGGCACGGCTTCTTGCAGGCCGCGTTGCCCTTGAACTTGCCGGACGCCTGGTAGACCTTCACCATGTCGATGACCACGCCGCGGGTGGCGAACGGCTTGAGGTGCTCGAGGCCGAGCTTGGTCATGTTGTTCTGGGTGATGAACTTGCCCATCGCGATCTGGTTGTAGTAGCAGTCCTTCCGCCCGATGTGCCCCATGCCGTCCAGGTGAGTCCCGACGTGGCTCTGGCTGAGCCAGGTGTCTTCCATGTACGTCAGGCTGTTCTCACCGAGCGCGCCGCCCGGAGCGAGCGTCGTGGCGGTCAGGATCGTCTTCGTGAACCGGGTGCCGAACAGTGGCACGCCGTCGGTCAGCGGATACGACATCGTGACGACCTTCCCTTCCTGGATCTCGGCCGCGGCGGCCTTGGTCACCGCGGAGGTGACTCGATTCGTGGCCCCGGTCTGGTCATTGGGTCCCCACGGAGACGCCGGAACGATCGTCTTGCAGTCGGTCTGGGCGTAGGCCGCCGAGCCGAACGCGAGCATGATCAGGGCCAGACTCATCGCAACGATCGCTCTTGGCTTCATAGCCGACACTCCTTCTCTTCGGTGAGGAGGGCACGTCTCGCGTCGCGCGGCCCGACGCCGGAGGCATCGTAGGGCAGGGCTTCGAGGAAGGTCAAGCGCCCTTATGGGGTCGAAGAGAGCTCGGCATGCCGCGTAGCGTCACGAGGCGCCCTTGACCCGCGCCCCCGCCTCCTCCACTATCGCCGGGCCGATGCACGCCTTCGGTCGGGCCGCACTGCTGCTGCTCATCGCCGCCACTCTCGTGGTCGCCGGCATCCCGCCGGCGCTCGACGAGGACCGGAGCGTCCCGGGCTTCTGCAGTCCCGATTGCCCGCTCCAGCAGGATCTGGCCCACTCGGTGGCCCTGGCCCCCACACCGGTGCGCCACGATCCCTCGGGCGAGGCGGCGGGACAACGGCTGGAGGCCACGCCGCCTCCGACCCATCTCGTCGCGCCCGCGTCGCCCGACGCCCCACGCGCTCCGCCCCGCGCCTGACCGCCTTCCGCGCGCAGTGAACCGGCCGCCCTCGCGGCCGCCGCCAGCTCACGCCCGTGCTCCGCCGGTGTCAAGAAGGAGCGCCCTTGCGCTTGTCGCTCGTCTCGATGGTCGCGCTCCTGCTGGTCCTCCTGCCGGTGGACGTGGCGTCACCGGCCCCGCCCGGAGGCGTGGTGGCCGGCCACGTGAAGGACGCGCTGGAGCGGCCGCTGCCCGGTGCGCGGGTGCGTCTCGAGGCGACCGACGGCCGGGTGGTCGCCGCCACCACCGCCGACGACCAGGGCGCCTTCATATTCCGCGGCGTGGCGCCCGGCACCTACGCGGTGGTCGGCGAGAAGGACGCCTTCGAGTCCGCGACCGCGATCGTCACGGTGACCGAGACGGAGGGCGCGAGCCCGGAGCTCGCCCTCGTCTCACGGCAGCCGCTGGATCTGCGGGTGGCCGCCAAGCGGCTGGAGGAGGAGCGCATCCGGATCCAACCGCGCATCGGCGCCTCGACCTACGAGATCACCAGCCGGGCGATCGACACCCAGCCCGGCGGGGAGAACAACGCGCTACCGCGCATCCTGCTGCAGGCGCCCGGCGTGAGCCAGGACTCCTCCAGCGCGGGCAGCATCCACGTGCGCGAGCAAATGGGCAACATCCAGTACCGGCTCAACGGTATCGCGCTGCCGGAGGGCGCGACCCTCTTCGGCCAGAGCGGCGGGCTGAGCCCGCGCCTGGCCAGCTCGATCACGCTGCTGACCGGCACGCTGCCCGCCGAGTACGGCCTCCGGACCACCGGGATCTTCGACATCCAGACCAAGAGCGGCGCCTTCGAGCCGGGCGGCTACCTGGCGATGTACGGGGGCAGCCACGCGTGGATGCAGCCGAGCGCTGAGTACCGGGGCGCGGTCGGACGTTTCAACTACTTCGTGACCGGCGACTACCTGCAGAACGGGATCGGCATCTCGCCCGCCACGCCAGACGGGGCGATTCACGACGACACCCGGCAGGGCCACGGCTTCGGCTACTTCGAGTATCTCCTCGACGCGACCAGCAAGGTCAGCGCCATCGTCGGCAGCTTCGTCGGCCACTTCCAGATCCCCAACCGCCCCGGAGTCTCGCCGGTCTTCACGGTCAACGGCGTCTCCGGCTTCGATTCGAGCCGGGTCGACGAGACCCAGACCGAGCAGAACCACTTCGCGGTGCTCTCCTACCTCAAAGCCGCGCCGGGCCTCAGCGTGCAGGTGGCGACCTTCGCGCGCTACAGCCGGGTGTCGTTTCGCCCCGACCCGCTCGCCGACCTGCTGTTCAATGGCATCGCGCAGCGGGTCGACCGCAGCAGCATCGCCACCGGGCTACAGATGGACGGCGGCTACGCCCTCACGCCGACCCATTCCCTGCACGGCGGGCTCTACCTTGCGGCGGAGCGAACCAGCGTGCAGGCGACCTCGGACGTGCTCCCCGCGGTCGACGGCGTGCCGACCTCCGACCAGCCCTTCCGCGTCTTCGACAGCCGCGGCAAGACCGGCTACACCTACAGCGTCTACCTGCAGGACGCTTGGCGGGTGGTGCCGACCGTCACGATCAACGGCGGGCTCCGCCTCGACGGCCTCGAGGCCTTCACCAGCGAGTGGCAGCTCAGCCCGCGCCTCAACGTGGTGTGGGAGGCGACGCCCTCGACGACGGTGCACGCCGGCTACGCGCGCTACTTCAC
>DATMMH010000434.1:0-6794 GCA_035569855.1 Candidatus Dormiibacterota bacterium | reverse complement strand
GGGCAGTTTCACGGGGGCGGTGGAGCATCGGACGGGGTTTTTTGCATTGGCGCACACGGGGACGCTGTTCATCGACGAGATCAGTGAGTTGAGCCTACCGTTGCAGGCGAAGCTGTTGCGGGTGATCCAGACGCGGGAGTTCGTGAAGGTGGGGGGGAGCAAGCCGACGCGGACGGACATCCGGTTGATCACGGCGTCGAACAAGGATTTACGGCGGGCGGTGCGGGAGGGGCAGTTTCGGGAGGATTTGTACTATCGGATCGCGGTGGTGATGCTGGAGGTGCCGCCGCTGCGGGCGCGGCGGGGGGACATAGGGTTGTTGGTGGAGCACTTCGTGCGGAAGTTTTCGGCGGCGCACCACAAGCGGGTGCCGCGGCTGACGCCGCGGGCGCTGGAGCTGCTGGTGGGGGCGGAGTGGCCGGGCAATGTGCGGCAGCTGGAGAACTGCATCGAGCAGGCGGTGGTGCTCTGCGAGCAGGAGACCATCGACGTCGACGTGCTCCCCCTCGGCGAGTCCGCGAGCAAGCGCGGCCCGGAGGCGGGGAAGCCGCCGCTGCCCGCCGGCATGACCTTGCGGGACCTGGAGCAGCAGTACATTCTCCAGACGCTGGGCAGCGTGGGGGGCAATCGCACGCAGGCGGCGCGACTGCTCGGCATCAGTCTCCGGTGTCTCCAGTACAAGCTCAAGGCGTATCGCCACGCGGAATCGCTGGCCCGGCCGGACGGATCGACCGAAGGGTCGCGCATCGTACCTCCCGGCGCCGCGCGCCGCGCGGTCTCCTCGCTGAGCGACATGCTCTCCGGCGGCGATCGCCGCCGGATGCTGATGTCCTGATCGCGCGGCGGCCGGGACCGGCCGCCGCGCTCGTCTTGTCCCGGTCGCTCGAGGCGGGGTATGCTCGGCGGCTGTGACCGCTGCTTCCCGCGGTGCCCCCCATCTCGCGGACGACGGCGAAGAGTTCGCCCGCCGTCACGTCCGCCACAACGTCGTCGCCCTCGGCGCCGACTTCGGGTTGTTCCTGGTCGGGCTCTCGTTCGCGTCGCAGGCCACGATCCTCCCCGCGTTCGCCGCGCATCTCGGAGCCTCCAACCTCGTCATCGGCGCGATCCCGGCGCTGATGACGCTCGGCTGGAACCTGCCTTCGCTGTTCGCGGCCGGCTACACCGAATCGCTCGCGCGGAAGCTGCCGTTCATCCTCCGCTACACGATCTGGGAGCGTCTGCCGTTCCTGGTCCTGGCCGCGGTGGCCTTCCTCGTCGCACGCTCGGCGCCCGCCCTCGCGCTCGGGCTGATGCTCGCGATGCTGCTGCTGATCACGAGCGCGGGCGGCGTGCTGATGCCCGCCTGGATGGACGTGGTCGCCCGCGCGGTCCCGTTGGGCGTGCGCGGGCGCTTCTTCGCGGTGTCGAGCCTGCTCGGGGGTCTCGGCGGCCTGCTCGGCAGCCTGGTCACCGCATGGATCCTGGCTCGCCGGCCCGCGCCGGACGGCTACGGGGTGTGTTTCCTCCTCGCGGCGCTCTTCATGGCCCTGTCCTACGTGGCGCTGGCGCGGGTGCGCGAGCCGCGAGCGACCGGGACTCCGGAGGCGCCCCCGCTACGGGCCTACCTCCGTCGCGCCGGGCGCGTCCTGCGAGAGGATCGCAACCTCGCCTGGTTCCTGCTCTCGCGCGGACTCTGGTTCGTGGGCACCATGGCCACCGGCTTCTACACGGTGCACGCCATGCGGGTCTGCGCCGCGCCCGAATGGGCCGTGGGCGTGTTCACGACCACGCTGCTCGCTGGCCAGATCGCGGGCAACCTGGTGCTGGGCGCGCTCGCCGATCGCTCGGGCCACCTCGTGCCGCTCTACATCGGCGCCGCCGCGCTCGCCCTCGCGAACATGGCGGCGCTCGCCGCGCGGTCCCTCGAGGTGTTCGCGCTGGTGTTCGTGCTGCAAGGAGTGCAGCTCGCGGCCGCCAGCATCTCCGGGCTCAACGTGCTGCTCGAGTTTGCCCCGGCGCCGGCGGCGCGGCCTACGTACGTGGGGCTCGGCACCACCCTGCTCACGCCGGTGGCCTCCGGCGCTCCGCTCCTGGCCGGGCTCATGGCCGACGTCCTCGGCTTCCCGGCGGTGTTCGCGGCGGCCGCGCTGGGGGCGCTGGCTGCGCTCCTCCTCCTCGTAGGCCGCGTGCACGAGCCCCGGCGGCGTCTGCCCGGGGCATCCTGACCGGGCCGGCGCCGGGCTGTGGTATTTTCGGCGAGCGGGAACCTCCATACCCCATGGCAAGTTTGAACGCGTAACGCGAGATGTGGCCCGATCTCCGGTCCCGCTGTGGGCGTCTGGCGGCGGTGGTGCTGGTCGTGCTGCTGGGTGTGGTGTCGAGCGCGGCGGCGCAGAATCGCGAGCAGATCGCCCGTGGCAAGTACGTGTTCGGCGCGGCCGCCGGATGCGGCTGCCATACCGAACAGAAGGGCGTGCTCAACGCGGGTGGGCGCAGGTACGACGGCCCGTTCGGCAGCGTGTACGCCTCGAACATCACGCCGGACCCCACGACCGGGGTCGGCAAGTGGACCGATGACCAGATCATCACGGCCATCCGGAACGGGCGGCGTCCGAATGGCGAGCGGCTCATCCCGGTGCATCCCTACACCGTCTTCAACGGCATGGCGGAACAGGACCTGAAAGACGTGGTCGCCTACCTGCGCTCGGTGCCGCCGGTGAACCGGCCGACGCCGACCAAGAAAATCAGCGTGCCGATGTTCGAGAGCGTGTTCCTGCCCGCCTGGCTCGCCACGTTCGCATCGCGCGAGACGCCGCCGCCCGCGGCGCCGACCTCCGGGCTGGCCCGTGGCGAGTACCTGACCCGCGCGGTCTCACACTGCGGTGAATGCCACACACCCCGGACCATGACGATGGCGGTGGACAACAGCCGCTTCCTGGCCGGCGCGCCGAAGGGCAAAGGGCCGGAAGGCTCCGCGGTGCCCAACGTCACCCCGGACGGGGACACCGGCATCGGGAGCTGGAGCGAAGAGCAGATCGCGGACTACCTCGAGACGGGCAACCGGCCCGACGGTGACGTCGCCGGTGGGCTGATGGCGGAGGTCATCCAGGGCTCCTCGGCCGGTTACAAGGATCTGAGCAAGGCCGACCGCCTGGCCATCGCCAAGTACTTGAAGTCCATTCCGTCCATCAAGAACCGGATCGACTAGGCTGAAAACCTTCACCAACCGGACCGGGGCGCTCGCGCGCAGCCTGGCCGCCACAGGAGGTAAGATGAACGGTCGATTCAGACTCAGTGCCAGCGTGATCGTCATCGGGGGCTTGACCCTAGGCATCGCGGCCGGGTGCGCAAGCAGCTCCATGTCGAAGTCGGGGAGCGGTGACGTGGTCGCCGATCGGCAGCGCCTGATGAAGTCGGTCGGTGCCAACTGGGCGGACATCCAGGCCAAGGCCAAGGCGGGCAACGTCGAGGCCGTCGCGGTGAACGCGGAGACGCTCGCACTCTACTCGCAGCGGATCACGGGCCTGTTCCCTGAGGGCTCCCTCACCGACAAATCGAAGGCGAAGCCCGAGATCTGGCAGAAGTGGCCCGAGTTCCAGAGTGCGGCCATGAACCTGGGCACGCAGGCCGACAAGCTGCGCGAAGCCGCGAAAGCGAAGAACGAGCAGCTCACCCAGGATCTCGTCAAGAACTTCGGCCGGGACGCGTGCGGCACCTGCCACACTCCGTTCCGCCAGCCCCCGCCTCGGTCATAGCCGCTGGCGCTTCCCTTCGGGGCCGGTCTCACCCGCGCATCCAGGGTGGGGCCGGCCCCGCCGTTGTTCTGCTAGACTCGCCGCAGACCGATGGCGGGCCAGCTGAGAGTGCTCGTGGTCGACGACGAGCCGGACATCGTACGATATCTGGAGTACGTTCTCCGCCGCCTGGGCCACGAGACGGTCACCGCCGGTAACGGGGCCGAGGCGATCGAGCAGGCCTTCGCCGCCCCGCCCGATCTGGTGCTACTCGACGTGATGATGCCGGTGATGGACGGCTTCGCGGTCTGCCGGGCCCTCCGTGAACACGAGGCGACCCGGCTGGTGCCGGTGGTGGTCATGACCGCGCTCCAGGGCGTTCCCAACCGGGTGAAGATTCTCGAGCACGGCGCCGACGACGTCCTCACCAAGCCGGTGGACGAGCGGGAGCTGATCGCCCGCGTGCAGGGCGCCCTCGCCCGCAAGCAGCATCTGGATCGCCGGATCGGTGAGCTGAGCCGCGTCCAGGACCACTTCGCCAAGTTCGTGCCCGACGCGGTCAAGCGCCTCGTGCTCGCCAACCCGGACGCCCCCGAGCTGGCCAAGCAGGAGCTCGACGTGACCGTCCTCTTCGTGGATATCAGCGGCTACAGCCGGCTCGCGGAACGGGTCGCGCCCACCGAGCTCAACGCGCTGGTGGAGCGCTACTTCGGGAGCTTCCTTGATCGCATCACCGACGCGGGTGGTGACATCAACGAGACCTCCGGGGACGGCTTCATGGCCATCTTCCAGGATGGCGATCCGGCCGCCCACACCGCGAGAACGGTCAACGCGGCCCTGATGCTGCTGGCCCTCACCGAGGCCCTCAACCAGAAGGAGCAGGACAACCCGCTCGCGATCCACATCGGCATCAACTCCGGCCCCGCCCTGGTCGGCTCCACGCGCTTCGAGGGCCGTCGGGGCACGCGCTGGACCTTCACCGCCAGCGGCATGGTCACCACGCTGGCGGCGCGGCTGGCCGCGGTGGCCGGCGACGGCGAGATCCTGGCGGGGCCGGAGACCGTGCGGCGGCTCGGCGGCCGTTACCTCTTGGAGCGCGTTGGCCGCGAACGCCTCAAGAACCTCACCGAGGCGATCGAGGTCCACCGCATCATCAGCCCGCCTTCAAGGCTCGCGCGCTAGCCTCGCGGAGGTGGCGAGGACGCGAGCGGTGCGCGTCAGGGGCGGGCGCCCTCCGCGGAACACGCTGACTCGCCGGGCGCGTGGGCTCTCGTGACGGGCCACGAGACAGGGGCTGGCCACTTTGGCGGCGCGCAGAAGACACGGTTCCGCGGAGAGCGCCCGCCCCTGCCGCCCACCCCCCGGGCTCCCCGCCGTCTCTCGGAGTCTTGGGGGACGCCCTGGCGAGTCTCTAGGGGGAAGTGATCAGGGCGGGGAAGCCGCGGGTGGCGAGGGCCTGGGCGGCGGTGGTGGCCTGGGTGCGGGTCGGGAAGGGGCCGACGCGGACGCGGTAGAGAGTTTCGCCGGCAACCGTGGTCTCGGTCACGGCGGCTGGCCCGCCGACCGCATCCCGGAGCGACTCGGCCCGCGCGCGGCTCGTGAACGAGCCGAGCTGCACCGTGAAGCCGGTCCCGCCGCCGGCGGCCGCCGTCCCGCCGGGCAGGGCGATGACGCGCAGGCGCACCGGGATCACACCGGGACCGACTGCGCCGAGCACCCGGGCGGCGGCGTACGAGACGTCGAGGATGCGGTTGTCCACGAACGGCCCCCGATCGTTGACCCGCACCTCGACCGACTGGCTCGTGTCGCGGTTGGTCACTAGTAGCCGAGTCCCGAAGGGCATGGTTCGGTGGGCGGCGGTGAGCTGGTTCATGTCGTACACCTCGCCGCTGGCGGTGCGGCGGCCCTGATGGGGGGCACCGTACCAGGAAGCGAAGCCGACCTCCTCCAGGCCGGCCGAAGGGGGTACCGGTGGAGTCGCCACGACCGCGCGGGAACAGCCCGCCAGGCAGGCCAGGGCGGCCAGCGAGACCACCCACAACCCCAGCGTCGGTATGTGTCGCATGACCCCCATCCTGCCATCGGCACCTGGGGCGAGCCAAGGGGGACCCCCGGAGTGGCGGAGGCGGATGCCACGACGACGAGCCGCCTCTTGTTTTGCGCGGGCTTTCTTGGTACTCAGATAGCCCATCTTCCGGCCCGGGTCGGTCCGAGAGCCGAGAGGGTGAAGGGGACACCGCATGTCCGAGACCAGTCAGTTGCCCCGATCCATCCACCGCAAGCCAGACGCGCTCGTGCCGAGCCGGATCCGCGGCGGACCGTGCGCCTGAAACGGGAGGACGTGGAGCGATTGATGGACGGACGACCGGCGGGCACCACACTGGAGGAAGCCCTCGAGGTGTTCGAGGTCTTCGCCAGCGGCAGCCTCGCCGACGAGGTGTACGTGCTCGACGACGTCGCGGGCAAACGCATCGCCATCGCGCCCGCCGCGTTGAAGGCGAAGTACCGGAAGGAGTGAACACGCCATGCCCATCATCACGATGTCTCACGAGATTGGTGCCGGCGGCCCGGAGATCGGGCAGACGCTGGCCGAGCGCCTCGGCTACCGCTACGTGGATCACGAGCTGCTCTCCACCGCCGCCCAGCGATACGGGCTGCTCGAGGAGAAGCTCTCGCATCTCGACGAGTCCAAACCGTCCCTCTTCGAGCGGTTCGACGCCGAGACGCGGCGCTACATCACGGTGATCCAGACCGCGCTCTACGATTTTGCCGAGCAGGACAACGTCGTGCTGATGGGACGCGGCGGGCAGTGGCTGCTGCGCGGCATTCCCCACGTGCTGCGGGTCCGGATCATGGCCCCGTTCGACGTGCGGGTGAAGCGGCTGACCAAGAAGCTGGCCGGGCCGATGGGCGAGCAGACCAATCCGCGCACCGTGACCGAGCTGGTGCGGCGCGACGACGCCGAGAAGGCCGGGCGCATGCGTTACCTCTACGAGGTCAGCATCACCGATCCCGCGCTGTACGATCTCGTGATCAACACCGAGAAGCTGTCGGTGGCGGCCGCGGTCGGGCTGATCT
>DATMMH010000433.1:0-10467 GCA_035569855.1 Candidatus Dormiibacterota bacterium | reverse complement strand
ATGAAGTCCGCGAAGATCGCGATGAGGCAGAGGAGGATGACCACGAGGCCGCCGACCACCGCGAGGCGGTTGCGCAGCAGGCGCCGCCACGCGTCGCGGTAGAGGCTCGATCCCCGCGGGGCCTCGCGCGCCACGGCGATCGCGCCGCCCCCCGGTGCGGGCAGGCTAGTATCGGATACGGGGGTCGAGAGTGCCATAGAGGAGGTCCACCACCAGGTTCATGAGCGCGAGGAACGCGCCGTAGACGAGCACGACCGCCATGATCATCGGGTAGTCGCGTCCCGTCATCGAGAGCACGAAGAAGCGCCCCATGCCCGGGACCCGGAAGATCGACTCCACGAAGAAGGACCCGGTCCCCACCGCGGCGAACATGGGGCCGAGTAACGTGACTACCGGGATGAAGCCGTTCTTCAGCACGTGCTTGAGGATGACCGGGCCCTCGGCCAGACCTTTGGCCCGCGCGGTCACGATGTAGTCCGAGCGGATCACCTCCAGCATGCTCGAGCGCGTGAAGCGGGCGATGATGCCGAGCGGGGCGAGCGCGAGCGTGACGGTCGGCAGCACCCAGTCGCGTGGCGAGTTCCAGCCCCCGGTCGGGAAAATCGGCAGCACGAACGAGAAGAGGACGATCAGGAAAACGGCCAGGACGAAGTTCGGCACGCTGACCCCGACGGTGGCGACGCTCACTGAGAGATAGTCCCACGAGCGGTTCTGGTAGACCGCGGCCAGCACCCCGAGGGTGAGACCGCCCACGACCGCGAGGGCCAGCGCCATGCTCCCGAGGAGGAGGGAGACCGGAAACGTCTCGACCAGGATCTCTCCGACCGTGCGGGTCTTGTAGACGAACGATTGCCCGAAATCGAAGCGCACCGCCTTCTGGAGGAAGATGCCGAACTGCGCATAGAGCGGCTTGTCCAGCCCGTAGACCGCGGCGAGGTTCTGTTGCGCCTCGGGCGACAGCGGGTTGGCTCCCTCCGCGACGGGATCGAGCGGGCTCCCCGGCGTGGCGTGCATCACCAGGAAGGTGACGAGCGCCATAGCGAGGAGCGTCGGAACCAACCAGAGGAGGCGATAGACGATGTAGCGGACCAACCCACCCCCCGGAGCGGATGCCCGTCCTGCAGAGACTATGTGACGGGTTACGTAACTATCCGCAAAGGCTCGCGGGAAGTCAAGAAAGAAGTGGGATCGAGGTGGTATCCTGCGCCCGAATGGCCATCGCGCTGACCATCCTCCCCGGTCGTCACGTCCTCGATACGAAGCCCGGCACCACCGTCCTGAAAGCGGCACACGCCGGGGGCGTCGACATCACCGCGACCTGCGGCGGCCGCGGCCGCTGTACCTCGTGCCGGGTGAAGCTCGTCGCGGGCACCGCGCCCCCGCCCACGATCATGGACGAGCTGCAGCTGGGCGGCACGCTCGTCCGGGAGGGGTACCGGCTCTCGTGCCAGTGGCCAATCACCGAGCCGGTCACGGTCCAGGTCGCGCCCCCGCTGGACGAGACCACGTTCCAGATCCTGGGCGGCGAGCGGCCGGCGGGGGCGCCCGCGCCGGTCTCGATCGACGCGGGCGTGCGCAAGGACGTGCTGACGGTGTCGCTTCCGAAGGACGAGCATCTGCAGGCCTCCGATCTCGAGGTGCTCGCGGCCGCCGCGGGCTGCCGTGTCGAGGAGGTCTCCCCGGCCCTGCTCAAGACTCTCCCCGCGATCCTGCGCGAGCGCGACGGAGAGGTCACGGTGACGACGTTCGGCCGACGCCTGATCGCGGTCGAGTCGGGCGACACCGCGCTGATGAAGTTCGGGCTCGCCATCGACGTGGGGACCACCAGCGTGGTGACGACACTCATGGAGCTCGAGTCGGGCGAGCAGCTCGGCGCTGTCTCGAGCCTCAACCCCCAGGCGGTCTACGGCGGCGATCTCATGTCGCGCATCGCCTTCGCCCAGTTCGACGCGGGCAACCTGCGCAAGCTGCAGACCCGTATCATCGGCCTGCTCAACCAGCACATCGAGCAGATCACCCGGGAATCGGGCGTGCTCGCCAAGTGGATCTACAAGGTGGTGATCGTGGGCAACACCTGCATGCATCACCTCCTGCTCGGTATCGATCCGTCCTACGTGGGCCTGGCCCCCTACGCCCCCGTGATGCGACACCCGCTGACGCTGTCCGCGCGCGACCTGTTCTTGAAGCTGCCTCCGGAGGCGCGCGTCTGCCTGCTGCCGCTGGTGGCCGGCTTCGTGGGCGCCGACGCGGTGGCGGTGGCGCTGGCCACCCGGCTCGACGAAGCGCGCGCGCCCCGCATCGCGGTGGACATCGGCACCAACGGCGAAGTGGTCGTGGGCGCGGGCGGGCGGCTGTGGGCCTGCTCGGCGCCCGCGGGCCCGGCGCTCGAAGGGGCGCAGATCCGCCACGGGATGCGCGCGGCCATCGGCGCCATCGACCGCGTCGAGGTCGAGCACGGCGACCTGCGCTGGCACACCATCGGCGACGGCCCCGCCCAGGGCATCTGCGGCTCCGGCCTCCTCGACGCGGTGGCGGCGCTGCTCGACTTGGGCGTGCTGGACTGGACCGGGTTGATCGACCTGGACGGGCGCGATCGGCTCCCACCTCCGGTTCGCGCTCGCGTCGAGATGCGGGGAGAGGAACGCACGATCGTGCTCGCGCGGGCGGGCGAGCACGGGGCCGACCGGGAGATCGTGCTCACCCAGGACGACGTCCGGCAGGTACAGCTCTGCAAGGGCGCCATCGCTTCGGGCGTGGCGATGCTCCAGCACGTCGCGGGCATCCCGACCGCGCAGGTGGAGGAGTTGATGCTGGCGGGGGGCTTCGGGAACTACCTGTCGGTGCGGAGCGCGTTGCGCATCGGGCTCATCCCGTCCGGCCTGCCGGCGGGCAAGATCCGCTACGTGGGCAACGCGGCCGCGCTGGGGGCGCAGCTCGCGCTCGTCTCGGAGGCGGAGCGCGCCCGCGCCGAGGTCATCGCCGGACAGATCGAGCACGTCTCGCTCGCCGCGCACCCGGACTTCGAGACCATCTTCGTCGACTGCATGAACTTCCCCCGTCTCCCCTCTCTCGCGTAGCCGGCCGCATGGTCATCCCCACTTCCGCCCTCGGCGTCACGGCGGGCCCGCGCGAGCAGGCGATCGACGCGCGCTGGCTCATGGCCTACGCGGCCGCGCTCGGCGAGCACGCGCAGGCGTACTTCGACACCACGCGACCGGGCGGCATCCTCGCCCACCCGCTCTTTCCCGTGTGCTACGAGTGGCCCTTGGCGCTGGACGTGCGTGCCCGGGTGCTGGCCGACGAGGTGGCGGTGCGCGGCGTGCACGCGACCCATCACCTGACGCTGCACCGGCCGCCGCGGCCCGGCGACCGCCTCCGCACCACCGCCACCGTCGCGGCGCTCGAGCGACGGGCGCCCGGCGCCTACATGGTCGTACGCCTGCACACGGTGGACGCGGCGGGCGAGCCGGTCAGCACCACCGACTACGGCTCGCTCTACCTCGGCGTGGAGTGCGAGCCGAGCCCGCCGCCCGCGAACGATCCTCACCCCGGCTCTCTTCCGAGGCGGGAGAGAGAGAAGGGCGAGTGGTGGTCAGCCGAGGTCCCCGTCTCCGCCACCCTCGCCCACGTCTACACGGAGTGCGCGCGTATCTGGAATCCCATCCACACCGATCGAGCCGTCGCGCTCGGCGCCGGTCTGCCGGACATCATCCTGCACGGCACCGCCACGCTCGCACTGGCGGTCTCGGAAGCGCTCAGACAGCAGGAGCGCGGGCCCGCCACGCGCGTGCGCGCGATCGCGTGCCGGTTCGGCGCGATGGTGCGGCTGCCCTCGCGCCTCGTCGTGCGCGGCCGGCGACCGGAGGCCTCGGCCGATCGGCGCGTCGTGCGCTTCGAGGCGCTCGCCGAGGACGGCCGCCCTGCGGTGCGCGACGGCACGATCGACCTGGAGCCCACCTCATGACCAAGTTCGAGCGGGTACAGGCGGCGCTCCGGCGCGAGCCCACCGATCGGCCGCCCTACGCCTTCTGGCGTCATTTCCCGGACGTGGATCGCAACCCGGCCGCCCTGGCCCAGTCCATTCTGCGTTTTCACGAGCGCTACCAGTCGGACTTCCTGAAGGTGACGCCCACCGGCGGCTACGCGGTGGAGGACTGGGGCTGTGTCGAGGGCAGCGAGGTGATGCCGGACGGCCATCGCCCGTGCGCGCGGCACGCGGTGAACGCGCCCGAGGACTGGAAGAAGATCCGGCCGGTGAAGATGGAATCGACCGCGTGGGCCTCGCACCTCGAGACCATCATTCGCTGCATCGTGGATCGGCGGGCCGACTGCTCGACCATGCCGACCGTGTTCAGTCCGCTCTCACTGGCCCGCAAGCTCTCGGGCGACCGGCTGAACTACGATCTCAAGGAGAACCCGCAGGCGGTAACCGACGCGCTCGAGGCCATCACCGAGACGACCCTGGCCTTCGCGGAGGCGTGCTTCCGCGAGGGCGCGGAGGGCTTCTTCTATTCGATCCAGGCCGCGAGCACCACGTTCCACACCGAGGAGGAGTACCGGCGCTTCGGCGAGCCCTACGACCGCCGCATCCTCGAGGCGGTGCGCGCTCGGTCCAAGCTCACCGTCCTGCACTGCCACGGCGAGCGCCTGATGTTCGACCGGCTCGCGGCCCTGCCCGCGCAGGCCTGGAACTGGGACGATCGCCGCGGCGGCCCGTCGCTCCGAGAGGGGAAGGCGCGGGTGCCGGGCGCGGTCCTGGGCGGCCTCGACCAGTGGACCACGCTCAAGGACGGCACCCCCGAGGCCGCACAGGCGCAAGCCCGGGACGCCCTCGCACAGACCGACGGCCAGGGCGTCATTCTGGGCGCCGGCTGCGTGCTGCCGGTCGGCGCCTCCGACACGACCCTGATCGCGCTGGCCAAGTCGCTCGGCGGGGTGCCGAAGCTCGGCTTCATCAGGCCGCAATAGCCGATGCCCCTGACGCGGCTCGCGCTCGCCGCGCTGATCGCGCTGACGGCGGCCGCCGCGTCGGGGGCCGAGCCGACCGGCGACGTGGTGATCCTCTCGCCCTACCGGTCGCTCGTCGGCGCGAACGCGCGTCCCCGCCTCCTGCCCCACGCCGGCGTGGACTTCGCCGCGCCGGTGGGCACGACGGTGCTGGCCGCCGCGGACGGCGTGGTCTCGCTGCTGATCGACTACGAGCCCGGCTGCGGCGTCGGCGTGGTGCTCGCCCATCGAAGCTTCCGGCGATGGACCGCCTATTGCCACCTGACGCGCGCGCTGGTCGCGACCGGGCAGGCGGTGTCCCGCGGGGAGGCGATCGGGCTGTCCGGAACGTCGGGAAACTCGGCCAACGTCCCTCACGTGCACCTCGAGCTCTGCACCAGCGCGTGCGGGTCGCATCGCGACGGCGACCTGCGCGGCACCCAGGATCCCCTCGCCGTGACGGTGGGCTGCTACGACCCGCAACAGGTCTACTCGACGGACCGACTGCTCCTGACCTTTCCGCTCGAATGCCGCCGAGGCGTGACGGACGCGCACCGATGAACCGGGAGCTCGAGCCAGAGCCGATGACCGACGTCGAGCAGGCGCTGGCCCAGGCGGCCGCCGATTTTGCGTCGGTCGACCAGGCGTTCTGGGGGCGGCTCGGGGCTACTTCCCGACGTTGAAGCGGAAGTGGCAGATCTCGCCGTTCTGCACCTCGTAGTCCTTCCCCTCGAGCCGTAGCCGCCCGCGCTCGCGCGCGGCCGACATCGAGCCGTCGACCGCCAGCAGGTCGTCGTAGCCCACTACCTCGGCGCGGATGAAGCCGCGGGCGATGTCGGAGTGGATGGCGCCGGCGGCATCCTGCGCGCGGGTGGCGCGCGGGATCGACCAGGCCCGCACCTCGTCCTCGCCCACCGTGAAGAAGGAGATGAGGCCGAGCAGCGCGTAGCAGTCCTCGAGCACCCGGCGGATGGCGGGCTCGGTGAGCCCGAGGTCGGCGAGGAACGCGGCCTGCTCCGGTCCCTCGAGCTGGGCCACCTCGGCCTCGATGACCGCGGAGACCCAGCCGAGCCGGGTGGCCGGGCGCTGGGCGACCGCGGCGAGCCCGAAGCCCCCGGGCAGATCGGCGCCGCGGGCGATCTCCTTCTCGGCCAGGTTCAGGCAGTGGAGAATCGGCTTCTGCGAGAGGAACGTGAAGCCGCGGATCGCCCGCGCCTCGTCGTCGGAGAGCCCGAGCGCGCGGATCGGCCGGCCGGACTCGAGCGGGGGCTTGATCTTGAGCAGCACCGCCTGCTCCTGCACGTCGGGGTCGGTGCGCTTCTTCTTGAGCTGCGCCTCCAGCCGCTCCAGCCGGCGCTCCACCACCTCGAGATCGGCCAGGATCAGCTCGGTCTCGAGATCGTCGATGTCGCCCACCGGATCGGGCGCGGTGCCGGTCGCGTCCGGAAAGGCGCGCACCACGTGGAGCAGCGCGTCCGCGTTGCGGAACTCCTTGGTCTCGAGACCCTGCCGCTCGCCCTTGGCGATCCCGGCCAGGTCCACCACCTCGAAGGTCGCGAACGTGGTCTTCTTGGGCTTGAACATCGCGGTGAGGCGGTTCACCCGCGCGTCGGGCACCCGCGCCACCCCCGCGTGCATCTCGGCGCGTGCGCCCCCGAACGACGACGTGGCGACGCTCGCGCCGGTGAGCAGGTTGAACAGCGACGTCTTGCCGCTCTTGGGCAGCCCGATGAGCCCGATCTTCATGGAAGGCCATGCTACCATAGCCGCCGACATGGCCGTCCTCCGGCGCCGCGCGCGCGCCCGCTAGTGCCGTCCCTCCGGCCGCTCGATTGGCGTGGCGCCGTCACCGCGCTCCTCCTCGCCGCGATGTGGGGCGGCAACCCGGTCGCGGTGAAGATCGGTCTCGCGGACGCGCCGCCGCTGCGGCTCGCCTTCTTCCGCTTCGTGCTCGGCGCGCTGTCGCTCCTGGGCTACGCGTGGTGGACGCGGCATCGCGGGGTCTTCGACGTTCGCCCCGGCGAGTGGCGCACGCTCGTCTCTCTCGGGCTGATCTTCTCGATCCAGATCGGCTCGATGAACGTCGGCATCGGGCTCACCACCGCCGCCCACGGCGCGGTTCTCCTGAACTCCTACGCGGTGCACACAGTGGTGCTGGCCCACTTCCTCATCCCAGGCGACCGCCTGTCTCCGGCCAAGGTGGGCGGCGTGCTCGTCGCGTACGCCGGCATCGTGCTGCTGTTCGCGCGCGACTTCTCCTTCCAGAGCTCCACCATGGCCGGCGACCTGATCGTGGCCGCGAGCGCGGTCCTGCTGGGCGAGCGCGTGGTCTACACCGCGCGGGCGGTCCAGCGCTTCGACCCGGTCAAGCTCCTGGTCTTCCAGTCCCTGATCGGCAGCGCGTGCTTCCTGGTGGCGAGCCTGGTCTTCGAGGCGGGGACACCCACCCGCTACACGACGGCGCTGGCCACCTCGCTCGTCTACCAGGGGGTGGTCATCGCGGGCTTCAACTTCCTGGTCAACTCCTACCTCTACCAGAAGTACCTCGCGAGCGCGCTCGCGACCTGCTCGCTCACCACCCCGCTCTTCGGCGTACTCATCGCCGCGGGGGTGGCCGGCGACCATCTGAGCCCGCTCCTCCTGCTCTCGACCGTGATGGTCGCCGCCGGTATCGGCCTCACCGTCCGCCGCTGACCACCTTGACCGCCCCGCGCGCCCTGCGGTAGCGTCGCTCCATGCCCACCCGGCCGTCGAAGCCGCTCCCCTCGAAGGCCCTGGAGGTCGTGCCGAACCCGCATCCGGATCGCGACTACGAGGTCAGCCTCGAGATCCCGGAATTCACCTGCGTCTGCCCGCGCACCGGCCAGCCCGACTTCGCGACCATCCGGGTCCGATACGTGCCCGACCAGGTGCTACTCGAGCTGAAGGCGATCAAGCTGTACATCTGGTCGTATCGCAACGAGGGGGCCTTCCACGAGGACGTGACCAATCGGATCCTGAACGACTTCGTGGCCGCGGCGGCGCCGCGCTGGATCGAGGTGGTGGGCGACTTCACGGTACGCGGTGGGATCAAGACGGTGGTGCGCGCCACCCACGGCAAGCGCCCGGAGATCTAGGCGGCCAGGCTCAGCAGCACCACCCCGGCCAGCATCACCAGTGCCCCCGGTGCGATGTCGCGCACCGTCTGCTTCTCGCCGAACATCACGGTGCCGATGGCCATCGCGAGCAGGATCTCCACCTGCTTGACCGCCTCCACGTACGACGAGAGCGTCATCAGATACGCGGTCCCCTGGCTCACGGTGGTGAGCGAGGCGAAGAGGCCGAAGCTCACGAACGCCTTCCAGTAGCGCGGGATCTCGGCGAAGCGCCGCCGCGAGGTCACCAGCACGATCGGGGTCACGAGGAGGCTCGCGGCCAGGTAACCGCCGAGCGTACCCATGTACTGATCCGAGCACTGCATGGCCCACTTGATGGTCACGACCGACGGGGCGAAGAACAGCGCGGCCAGCAGCGTGTAGCGCAGGCCGCGGTCGGTGAACAAGACGGCCAGCGGGGCCCACCACGCGATGCGGGCCCGGCTCAGGTTGAGCAGGTACACGCCGGACATGCTGATCACGATGCCCGCGACGCCGACGAGGGTCGGCCGCTCCTGGAGCGTGAAGTATCCGACCACCACCAGCACCAGGAGGCTCACCTTCCAGAGCGCGGTGACCATGGAGATCTCCGACAGCTTGAGCGCCTTGGACAGGGCCATCGTGGAGATGGTCTGTGAGACCGCGAAGCAGGCACACGCGAGCCAGAAGCCGGGCTTGAGCTCGGGGACCCCGTGCCACAGCACGAAGGCCGCCGCGAACGGGAGCAGGAAGGTGAAGCGTCCCCACACGTTGATGTACTCGTCCAGCGAATGCCCGAGCCGCTTCATCACCGTGTTGCGGAGCACCTGGCAGAGCGCGGCCACCAGGGCGAGAGCGAGCCACATCGGAAGCGAAGCCGGCTACCGCGCGCGGGACAGGAGGGCCACGAGCGCATCCACGACTGCGCCCGGCTGCTCTCGCGGCAGGAAATGCCCGGCGTCCGCCACCACGTGGCGCTCGGTGCCGTCCGGGAAGAGGGCCGGGTGCCGCTCGGAGTGCCACGGTGGATCCACCATGTCGTCGCGGCCGTGGAGGATCACGCTCGGCACCGCGATACGGGAACGCTCGGCCAGGCGCCGCTCGATCGGCTCGAGCCGCGGGTCGCCGGGGGCGTTACCGTGACGATGGCGATAGGAGTGAATGACCAGCGGCACGAAATCCGGGTTGTCGAAGGCGACCGCGGTGCGCTCGAAGGTGGCGTCGTCGAAGCGCCAGCCCGGCGACCACTCGTGCCAGAGCAGCCGGCAGATGTCGCGCCGGTTCTTCTCGAGGCCGACCCGCCCCCGCTCGGTGTTGAAGTACCACTGGTACCAGTACGCGCGCTCCTCGACGGCGGAGACGGGCCGGGGCGGCGCGAGCGTGTTCTGCACGTTGTAGCCGCCGATCGTGACGAGGCCGCGCACGCGGGCGGGCGCGAGGATGGCCGCGATGCAGGCCGCGCGGCCGCCCCAATCGTAGCCGGCGAGCGTGGCGCGCTCGATCCCCAGCGCGTCCATGAAGTCGAGCACGTCCTGGCCGATCGCGGCCTGCTGCGCCATGCGCGGGGCGCCCGGGTCCAGGAAACGGGTGGGGCCGTAGCCCCGCAGGTAGGGCACCAGCATCCGGTGCCCGGAGGCCGCGAGCGGCGCGGCGACCTCGTCCCAGGCGCGAACGTCGTCGGGGAAGCCGTGGAGCAGGATGACCGGGTCGCCCGCTCCCCGGCCCTGCTCCTCGTATCCGATCTCGAGCGTCGCGGTGCGGGCGGTGGGCACCGGCGGCCGGCCCGGGCTAGAAGCCGCTGACGTACGGCAGGCGCTTCGCGGTGGCCTCGATGGCGTCGCCCGCCTCCAGCAGGACGCCGGTCGGGTTCCAGGCCCCGGAGACGAGCTGGTTACGCGCGCCGTCCGGAATCCGCGCGGGAATCACGCGATCGCCGAAGCGCACCTCCTGCCGCTCCACGTCCACCGCCACCGCCTGCCTGGGGTCCCGCCCGATCGCCCGCTGCAGCCACAGCACGTCGTCCTGGGAGATGGCCAGGCACGGGATCCCGAGCATCGTGCAGTTGCCGAAGAAGATCTCCCCGAAGGAGCCGCCGACGATGGCCCGGATGCCCCACTGCTTGAGCGACTCGGGGGCGTGCTCGCGCGAGGACCCACAGCCGAAGTTCAGCCCGCCCACCAGCACCGAGGCGCCCTCGTAGACCTTCTGGTTGAACGAGTGTTCGGGGTCGTGCTTGCGCGCGTCCTCGAAGGCGTGGAGCCCCAGCCCCTCGTTGGTGACCGTCTTGAGGAATCGGGCCGGGATGATCCGGTCGGTGTCGATGTCGTTGCCGGGAACCGGGATGCCCCGTCCTACGATCTGCGTCCGC
>DATMMH010000432.1:0-8369 GCA_035569855.1 Candidatus Dormiibacterota bacterium | reverse complement strand
CCAGGATCGACGTCAGCGATCCGCGCCGGGCAAACTCCTCCAGGGTGGCCGGACCCTGGACTTCCTCCTGCTTCCACCGCGGGACCGCCATTCGCTCGGCGTACTCCACGAATGTGACGCGGCTCGCGGCCGCGATGCGTCGCCTGGCCTCCCGCAGCGAGGCGGGCCGATGGGTCGGATCGTGAATGACCTGGTTGATGTAGACCAGCTCGGGGAGCGAGAACTGCAGAGCCTTCGCGAGCAGGAACTGGATCTGTTCCGTCGTGAGCTTGGAGAGCTCGGCGGCGAAACGCTCGAACACCGCCGGGTCGTCGCGGTCCTCGGTCGAGAACGCGTCGATGATCGCGAGGCCCCGGCCGATGAGGAGCATGGAGCCTTCCAGCCCGAACTTCGCCGACAGCGCGTTCCACTCGTCGACCTTCTTCAGCGCGTAGTTCAGGTCCAGCGGCGGGTTCACCAGCAGGTAGGTGTCGAACCCGATCTTCTGCTCGTCCGTATCGAGGACGCTCAGATACGCCCCTTCGAGCGCGCCGAGGCTCGCTCCCATCAGCGCGATCCGCGTCGGTTCCACCTTGTAGCGAGACTTGAGCACCGTGAGGGTCCGCTGCATGGCGTCGTAGAGATCGCGGGCGTCGTCCGGAGCGAAACCGGGCGCGCCGCTCCGGCTCGCCGCCAGCGCGAAGTTCCAGCTCATCGGCGAGGGCATGACGACCACGGAAAAGCCCTGCCGATGGAAGAGCCAGGCGTAGTAGGTACCCAGGCCGAAGTAGGGGTTGGATCCGATGCCGCCGAGAATGAAGAGCAACGGCGCCGGATGCCGCTGGCAATAGAAGGCGACGCTGAGGTCGCCGCGCCCCTGGAGCGTGGGTAGCTCGTTCCGAGCGGGGAGGCCCGGCACGTGGACCACCACCCGGTCCGGTCGAGGGAGCGGGCCGCTGACATCCAGGATGGCCGCGGTCGCGGTGGCCAGATACGGGTCCCGAAACGGGTACCGGTAATCCGCGGCCTGGGCCGGACGACTCCAGGCCGCGCTCCAGGTCAGGCAGACCGCGACCCACACGCTGACAGATGGTAAGCATCGCCCGGCGTTGCGCCGCATCCGCACCTCGATCCGCCTTTGGTCCACACACCGCGGGGGTTTTCACACACCGCGGGCGCCGAAGGATCTCGGCGCCCGTACGAATTAGACCACTAGTCGGGCCGGCTCTGCTCGTCTCGCGCGGGGGGCCTCGTGTAATTCCTACCCGTCGCACCGTCACCCCGAAGACACCCGTCACCGGGGCCTGGCGTAAGTCTGCTTCGTCGAAGGACTGGGAGCCTGGCACCGCCGATGCAGCCACCGGGGTAGGACCGGGACCGACGCCCCCCTGTCGGCCCGGCACGAGGGTGAGATGAGCCTCCTGTCCAGCGCGAGCATCGCCACCGGGCGCATCCTCGTCGTCGACGACGACCAGGGCGCCCGGGAGCTGATCGTCTCGAGCCTGCGCGCCGACGGCCACGACGTGGACTCGAGCAGCAACGGCTTCGAGGCCCTCCGGCTGCTCGGGCGGCAGTGGTACGACCTGATCGTGTCGGACTTGAAAATGCCCGAGCTCGACGGCCCCAGCCTCTACTCGGAAGTCACCCGCCGATGGCCGATCGGCCCGCCGCACGTCCTGTTCGTCTCCGGCTTCGGCGGTACCGCGGAATACGACGGGTTCCTCAAGGTCATCCGGGCGCGCGTGCTGGCCAAGCCGTTCAAGATCGAGGCGCTGCGGCGGGCCATCCGAAGATTGCTGTAGGAGAGCGGACCGCCTACGGAGGTGCACCCATCGTGCTCACGCCATTCGTGCTGACGCTATTGACGAGATCCCGCCGGTCGGCCGGCCGGCGGAACCTCTCCGCGATCGCCGTCGCCTTGACGGCGTGCCTCGTGGCCGGCTGCGCGTCCAACCTGTCCGGCGCCATCCCCGCCTACCCGAGCGCGAGCAAGCTCGAGACCGACGTGCAGGAATGCGAGCAGACCGCGAAGGGGCGCGCCGAGTTCGAGCGGCGGACGGACTACATGGCCTGCATGATCGCCCACGGCTATCGGACCTACGTCTCGGTCGCCACCTACTGGACCATGGCCGAGCTGACGGTGGCGGCCAGCCGGAAGCAGGACCAGGGTCAGGTGCTGAGCGATCTCCATGGGTGCGCCACCGACGCGGGCGCCGTCGCGGGAGCCCGGCCTCTGGAGCTGGCCGAGGCGGTCGACTGGGTCAACGTCAAGGTGCTCCGGCGCGGCGAGCGCGTGCCGGACGGCACGCTCGGCCGCCGCTTCGCCGAGTGTCTCGACAAGCGCGGCTACGTCGCGCGCGGCGCGAAGCGCTTGGCCGCCGACTGACCTTCCAGGCGCCTACGCCGCGAGATGCCACTGCGCGAGTGACGCCCGCGCAGCTCCACCGCTCTTGTCCGGAACGATTGCCAGCTCGAGCACTGTCACCCCGGACAGCTCGACGCGATAGTCCTCGGCCTCGCGGATCGTGTCCGGCGGCCCAAAGTTCCACTGCTGGCGGAGGATCTCCCGGAACGATCGGCCGCCGTCCGGCGACCAGCGCAGCACGAACTCCTGGGTGCGCGCCACGTCCGGCTCGATGAAGAGCAGCCACACGCGGCTCAGCCGCTGCGGCCGGTCGAAGACGAGCCGGATCGTCTGCTCCCCCGACCGTGCGGCCCGCCACCCGGACCCCTCTCCCGGCACGAGCGCGGATTCGATGGGATGTGCGCTGTCCTCGGAGGTCACCTCGACCTGGGCGAGCTGCTCCACGTCGAGCCACTCCGGCTCGGGGCTCCCGAGCTCCCCGGGAGCCGGAGCCGGGCCGATCACGCGCTTTCGCATGGTTCGCTCCTCCTGGTGCTGCTTCGCTCTGCCTTCGCCCAGTGTCGCGCCGGTCTCGGCCCCGCGCCACTCCATCCTAAAGACGGCGTGCCCTTGTAGAAATTACACGACGTTCTTACCGGCCGGCCCCCCGCCCTGCTCCATATCGTCGTGTCTCTTCGAACTTCCTCGCCCGGCACGCGCGTTGCCTTAGATCGCTCCCAAGGGGAGGGCACGCCCATGGAGCCGAACTCGCACAGCCTGCTGGGACCGAGCTCCGTCGAGGGACCGTGTCCACGCTGCGGCAGACTGCTCAGGGCGATTCACACCGTGACACAGTATGACCGACCCAGCGTCGCCCTGCTCGAGTGTGCGCGCTGTCGGTACACGTGCCAGACCGTGATTCCCGGGCTCTGGCCAGACGAGGCCTTCCCACGAGCTCAATCGCGTGCGAGGTGACACATGGTGCAGAGAAAGCGCTTTCCGGCCCCGGGAGACTACTGACACCGAGGCCGAGGCGGAGGCCTTCGAGGTGACCCGGGCGCGCGACTGGATCGAGCAGAACGCGCCGTCGAGCGCTCGCGTCAGCCCCTGAGGCCGCTGGCCGTGCCCACCGCGGTCTTCTCGCCGCGCTGGTTCTGGCACCACACCTCGACGACGACGCGCGTGCCGCCGCTCTCCGGGCGCAGCTCCTTGACCACGCCGCGCACGGTGAGCCGGTCGCCGGCGTAGACGGGCTTGACGAACGTCATCGACATCGTGCCGCCCTTGACGAAGCCCGCGCCGAGAAAGCGCGTCATCATCTCCGAGACGTAGGCGGTCGACATCATCCCCTGCGCCAGGGTGGTCCGGAATCCCTTCTGGCGCGCCCACTCCTCGTCGGTGTGAATGGATCGCGGCCGCACCCCCGAGTAGGCGTCGATCCGCCGCTGCGACGGCTCCTTCTCGAGCACGGGCAGCTCCTGCCCGACCGCGATGGCCTCAGTGATCGCCATGGCGCGTACCCTCCGGGATCAGCATCTGGGTGAACTGCCCGCGCACGAGCGGCGTGCCCGCCCGGTCCTCCGTGACGTACTCGGTGACCATGTACTGCCGGCCCCGGCGCTCGTACTTGTCGATGACGCGCCCGCGGGAGCGAACCCGCATGCCGGGCTCGATCGGCTGGAGGAAGGTGAACTCCATCTTCGCGTGTAGCCCGGCGTGCACGATGTACTTGCCGTGGCGGAGATGCAGGGCCTGGTTGGCCATCAACGTCGGGTGCGCCACCGGGCCGCCGAAAGGAGACGGCCCGAAGAACCACGCGTGGTGATCCTCCACCGCGAAGGCGTAGGTCTCGACGTCTTCCGGCGTGACGAGATGCTCGTCGGACTCGAAGGTCTCGCCGATCGTCAGGATGTCGTAGGTGAGCTTCGGGAACTCGGTCATGGCTCTGCCTCCACGCGCATCTATGCGCGCCGGATTCTATCGACCAAGACCCGCCCGGTCAATCGGCTCCAAAGGCCGGGGCGTCGCTTGGATCGCGGGATCGAGTACCATAGGCCCGGCGAGGAAGGGCCCCGACGTCCATGTCAGAGACCAGCGACCGGCTGCTGCGAGGATACCAGGCGCAGGAGAAGCGCTTCCTGGAGCGGCGCTTCCCGCTCCGTTTCGCGCCCGAGAACCCGACCCTGCGGGAGCTGTACAACCAGGCCAAGGGCTTCCGCTGGAATCCCGAGACGGACGTCGCGTGGAGCCGGTTCGATCCCACGGCGTACGCGCCGGCCGTGCGCGAGGCGGCGCGCCTGGTGTGGAGCCGGCGCGCCTGGGGTATGTATCCCGGGCTGGGCGAGAACACCGCGCTCCTGATCCGCTTCTGCCTCGAGTCCGGGGCGGGTGGCATGGATGCCAAGCTGTTCCTGTCCTTTCGTCCCGCGGAAGAGGCCAAGCACCTCGAAGCGTGCTTTCTCTTCTCCACGCGCCTCGGCGGCTACGAGTCGACTCCCTCGCACGCGGCGGTCGCACGGGCGAGCAACCAACCCTTCGCCCAGATGGCCCTCGATCCCGATCTGCCGGTGGAGGCGGTGGTGGCCGCGCTCGGTTGCCTGGACGACCAGCTCGATCTCAACCTGTGCCTCTGCCATCTCCAGCACAGCCGCGACGAGACCGCGCGCCAGATCTTGAGGCTGGTGGCCGGCGACAAGCAGCGCCACGTGCTGTTCGCGTGGACGCTGCTGGGTCAGCGGTTGCCCAGGCTCGCCGCCGCCGGCCGCGCCGCCGTGGCCGAGACCGTCCGCGACGTGCTGGAGCGCGTGATCCTCGCCGGCTACCGGAACACCTGGCTCCTGCCCGCGGACGCCCGCGAGCCGCTGCTGGCCGCGGAGGCCCTCACCGCCGAGCACGGCCTCGGCGCCTCCACCGTTGGCCAGGAGAAGGCGGTGGTGCGCGCCACTCTCGCCCAGGTGCGCGAGCGCCTCGCCACGTGGGACATCACGCTCGCTCCCGTGAATCATCCGGAGCTCGGCCGCGCATGAGACGCCGTCCGAGCGGCCCGGCCAGGAGGCAGCCGTCATGAGCACCTACCTCACCGAGAGCCGCTACCCGCTCGAGCTGGCCCCCACCATGCCCAGCGTCTGGGAGCTGTGGCAGCGCGCCAAGACGCTCGAATGGGATCCGGAGATGGATATTCCATGGGACGAGCTCCATCCGGAGCGATACCCGGAGGCGCAGATCATGGCCGCGCGCCTTCACTGGAGCCGCCGGACCTGGGGCGAGTACGGCGCCATCTCGGAAAGCCCCGCCCTGCTCCTGCGCTTCTGCCTCGAGAATCGCCACCCGGACCTGCGCTTCTTCTTCACGATGCGGACGCAGGAGGAGGGCCGTCACGCCGAGGCGTCCTGGCTCATGGCCGAGCGCCTGGGCGGCTACTTCCCGCAGCCGCAGAACCCGCCGACTGTAGACGCGGTTGGTACGCACGGAGTGCGGCGGATGGCCTTCGACCCCGACACGTCACTCGAGGGCATCTTCGCGAGCCTGGTCTGCGCCGCCGAGGAGATCCTGATCGACGCCTTCAAGGCGACGGTCCACAAGGCCACGAACCCGGCGGTGCGCCGGCTCATGGAGCTGATCCTGCGCGACGAGGTGCGCCACATCGCCTTCGGCTGGCAGTGCCTGGACGCGTGGGCCCCGAGCTTCACGCCGGAGACGGTGCAGAACATCGAGCGCGCGGTGACCCAGATGATCCAGAACGTCGAGTTCAACGGCTACCGCAATCTGTGGCTGGCCGTCGAGGGCGGCAGCGCCACCCCGCTCGAGGTCGACGCCGACCGCGTGGCCTGCGAGGCCGGGCTCGGCGGCACGACTCCGGAGGACGAGATGCGCATCGTGCCCCAGTTCATCCAGAAGATCCGCGCCCGGATGGAGCCGTGGGGCGTCAGGCTGCCGCTGTTCGATCACCCGAAGCTCGGGAAGGTCTAGCCGGGTCGCGTGCGCCCCGCTCCGTTCGAGTACTTCGCGCCGCGCACGGTGGAGGACGCGCTCGACCACCTCGCGCACCACGGCGGCGACGCCAAGCTCCTGGCCGGCGGCCAGAGCCTCGTGCCGATGATGAACATGCGCCTGGTGCGTCCCGCGGTGGTGGTGGACCTGAACCGCGTGGCCGGGCTCGCGGACGTGCGCGAGGAAGCGGGCGGCCTCCGCCTGGGCGCGCTCGTTCGCCAGCTCACCCTCGAGCGCGACGCGCGCATCGCCGCCGCCGCGCCTCTCCTCGCCGAGGCGGCCCCGCTCATCGGGCACCTGCAGACGCGGGCGCGCGGCACCGTGGGAGGCAGCCTGGTCCACGCCGATCCCGCCGCCGAGCTGCCCGCCTGCATGATCGCCCTCGACGCCGTCTTCCACCTGCGGAGCCGGCGCGGGCAACGCGCGTGCGGCGCCCGGGACTTCTTCCGCGGCCTCCTGGCCACCGCGCTGGAGCCCGACGAGCTGCTGGCGGAGATCGAGGTGCCGGGCGCGCCCGTGCCGCGCACGGGGCACGGCTTCGCCGAGGTCGCGCGCCGGCACGGGGACTTCGCGCTCGCCGGCGCGTGCGCCGTCCTGGCGCTCGACGCGGGCGGGGTATGCCGGCACGCGCGGCTCGTGATCTTCGGCGCGGGCGACGCGCCCCACCTGGCGCGGGCCGCCGCCGCGCTGATCGGCGAGCGGCCGGCGGCGGCGCGCCTCGCCGAGGTGGGGCGGGCCGCCGCGGGCGAGATCGACGCGCGCGGCGACCTGCACGCCACCGCGGAGTACCGGCGTCGCATCGCGGCGGGACTCGCCGCGCGGGCTCTCGGCCGCGCGGCCGCGCGCGCGGAGGCGGCGTGACGGTCCGCTCCGGCTCCCCCGCGCACGACATCGCGGTGATCGTGAACGGTACCGAGCGCCGGGCGCGGGTGATCCCGCGCATGCTCCTGGCCGACGTGCTCCGCGAGGAGTGGGGTCTCACCGGGACGCATCTGGGTTGTGAGCACGGCGCGTGCGGCGCCTGCACCGTCCTGCTGGACGGCGAGCCCACGCGCTCCTGTCTCGTCTTCGCCGTCCAGGCCGACGGCGGCCGCGTGGATACCGTCGAAGGTCTCGCCGGGGATGGCCCGGGCTTGCACCCGCTGCAGGAGGCGTTCCGCACCCGGCACGCGCTCCAGTGCGGCTTCTGCACGCCGGGCATCCTGATGACGCTCGTCGCCTACCTCCGGCTCCACCCCGCGCCGTCGGAGACGGAGGTCCGGGAGGCGCTCTCCGGCAACCTCTGCCGGTGCACGGGCTATCAGCACATCGTGCAGGCCGCGCTGGACGCGGCGGCGACCGGGCGCGCGGCGGCCGCGTCGGCGTGAAGTTCGTCGGCGACCGGCATCTCCGCAAGGAGGACCCGCGGCTGCTCACCGGGCGCGGGCGCTACGTGGGAGACATCGCGCTGCCCGGCATGCTCCACGCGGCGCTCTTGAGAAGCCCGCACGCCCACGCGCGCATCCATCGGGTGGACGCGGCCCGCGCCCGCGCACATCCGGGCGTGGTCGACGTGGTGTCTTTCGCCGACCTCGGGACCGTGGCCCGCGCGCTTCCGATCGTCCCGCCGCACGCCGAGCTGCGCGGCCGAAACTTCGCGCCGCTGGCCGGCGACCGCGCCCGCTACGTGGGCGAGCCGGTGGCCGCGGTGGTGGCGGAGAGCCGCTACGCGGCGGAGGACGCGCGCGAGCTACTAGAGGTCGAGTACGAGCCGCTGCCGTCGGCGCAGACCCTCTCGCCGGGCGCCCCCGCGGTCCACGAGGACATCCCCGACAACCTGGCCGGGCGCGTGATCCTCGCCCGCGGCGACGTGGAGGCCGCCCTCCGCGCGGCACCGCGCGTGGCCACGCTCCGGCTGCGGATCGGGCGCGGCGGGGGCCAGCCGATGGAGACCCGCGGGCTCGTGGCGGACTGGAACGCGGCGCTCGACCAGCTCACGGTGTGGGCCTCCTCCCAGGTGCCGCACCAGATCCGCCAGTTCGTCGCCGAGCTGCTCGACCTGGCCCCGCACCAGGTC
>DATMMH010000431.1:0-7600 GCA_035569855.1 Candidatus Dormiibacterota bacterium | reverse complement strand
GATCCCACTCCGTCTCCGTCACGTCGAACATCGGCTGGAGGCGGATGACGCCCGCGTTGTTGAACAGGACGTCGAGGCGGCCCCAGCGCCGGTAGGGCTCGTCCACCATGCGGGCGATATCGGCGGCCCGGGTGACGTCGGCCTTCACCGCGATCTGGCCGAGCTCGGCGGCGAGCTTCTCGACCCCTGCCCCATCCAGGTCGGCCAGGACCAGCCTGGCCCCGTCGGCGGCGAGGCGGCGCGCGCAGGCGGCGCCGATGCCGCGCGCCGCTCCGGTGATCAGAACGGTTCGTCCGTTGATGACGGCCATCGCGTTCCTCCTATGCCGCGCGCGCGGCGGTGACGGTCACGGCACGCGCAGGAGCTTCCGGAATTCCTCCAGATCGCCCTTCGGGACGTCGGGCCGCTCGCGAACACGGGTGTACACGTCGCCGGGGTTGTCCTCGATGGCCCGGCTCACCTTGGCGAATACCTTCAGGAGCTGGCGCGCCTCCCGGTCGGCCTTCTTCTGCACGAGGGGGCCGCCCATCTTGCCGATGGTGCGGATGACCGCGCTCTCGATCGCCACGAATGACGTCAGCGTCGTCACGACCTGGGCGCGGCCGGGCTCGCCCGGCTGGAACCTGTAGGCCAGGGCCACCACCGCGCGCCCCCGGATATCCGGGAGGGCCGACTGGTAGGCGCCCTGGGCGTGGATCAACCGCAGCCCGGGCTCCGCGTACACGACCTGGAAGGTCCCCTTCACGCCCCAGCCGTCGTCCAGCCAGAGCACGCCGTCCTCGGCCCAGATCTTGTAGCGGGCCGCCTTCAGGGTACGGGTGACGTGCGTGGCGAACTCGGGATGGTCGAGGAGGAACTCGAAGATCTCGGGACGCATCGCGTACGGCTCGAACTCGACCTGGGTCGAGGCGAACGCGCGCCGGATCACCTCGTCGAAGCGGTGGCGCTCCTTGGCCGGGAGCTGGGGCGGCAGGGGAAACGCGGGTTGCGCGGCGAGCGGCGCGGCGACCGTGAGCAAGACGGCGAGGGCGAGCAGCCCCGCGACCCCGAGCGGCCGACGCCCCACCGGGCGCGCGGACGCGCCGGCTACCACCCGATGGCGTGCGCGCCGCGGCGGGGATCGGCGCCACCCAGGCGCACCCCGTCGCGACCCACCACCGCCGCGCAGACCGCGCCCGCGCGCCAGTCGTAGTCGGGCCACTCGGTGATGACGTGACCGAGCTGGGCCAGGGCCGCGCGCGTCTCGGGGGCGATGCGGCGCTCGACGTCGAGCCGGCCCGGCGAGTTGGCGTGAGGCCAGAAGGAATCGGGGAAGCTCCGCGTGGCGAGCCGGGGCGCTTCCACCGCCTGCTGCGGGGCCATGCCGAACGCGGTCATGTTCAGCAGCACCTGGAGCATCGCCTGCTGCTGCACGTCGCCGCCGGGCGTGCCGAAGGCCATGAACGCGCGGCCGTCACGCAGCACCAGGGAGGGCGCGGGGGTCAGGCGCGGGCGCTTGCCGCCCGCGACCTCACTGGCGTGGCCGGGAACGAGCCAGCCCTGCGAGCCCCGCGGCGAGACCACGCAGCCCAGGCCCGGGATCACCGGCGAGTCGACGCCGCCCGGGTCGCTCGGGGTGGCCGAGAAAGCGTTGCCCTCGGCGTCGATCACCGCCACGTAGGACGTGTCGAGCGTGCCCGCGTGCGATGGCGGTCCGATCGTGGCGGGCGTTCCGTGCCCGTTGCGCACCGCGGCCTTACCTTCGGGATCGCCCGCGGGCGGCATGTCCGGCCAGGCGCGGTCCTCGCGGATTAGCCCGCGACGCAGCTCCGCGTAGGCCTTGGACAGGAGCGCCGGCCCGGGCACGGTCACGAAGCGCGGATCGCCGTAGTACGCCTCGCGGTCGGCGAAGGCCAGCTTCATGGCCTCCACCATGATGTGCAGCGCGCGCGGCGTGTTGTGGCCGAGGGCGGCCCAGTCGTAGGGCTCGATCAGGTTCAGCATCTGGAGGAACACCGGCCCCTGGCACCAGTAGCCGCAGGAGGCGACCTCGTAGCCGTGGAAGGTGGTCCTCAGCGCGGGCGCCACCTCGGCCTGAAACTCGGCGAGGTCCTCGAGCGCCATGAGCCCGCCCTCGCGCGCGTGGTACTCCACGATGCGCCGGGCGATGTCACCCTTGTAGAACGCGTCGCGCGCCGCACGGATGGCGCCGGCCCGGCCGCGACCGCGCGAGCGCGCCTCCGCCCCCACCATCTCCTTGATGGCGCCCGCCAGCTCGGCCTGCACGAAGAGCTGCCCGGCGGCGTGCGGCTTGCCGTCGCGCAGGAAGATCGCGGCCGAGGTCGGGAAGCGGGCGTAGCGGTCGGCGTTGTTGGCCATGGTGGACGCCGAGAACGCCGACACCGGGAAGCCGTGCTCCGCGCACTCGAGCGCCCCCGCCACCGCGTCGGCGAACGAGAGCGTGCCCCAGCGCTCCAGCGCGGTGCACCAGGCGTCGGGAGCGGCGGGCACGACCGTGCGCAGCAGGCCGATCGGGATCTGGCCGTCGTGCTTGGTGCGGAAGAGGTCGGCGCTCGCGCGGCGCGGGTACGGGCCCACCCCGGAGACCTCGAAGGTCTCGCCGGTCGAGGCCAGGTGCACCAGGATCGGGGCCACGCCCGCGAAGCACACCATGTCGGGATGGACCACGCCCAGCATGAAGCCGGCGGCGACCCCCGCGTCGATCGCGTTGCCGCCCGCGGCCAGCACGCGCGCCGCGGCCTGCGCGGCGAGCGGATGCCCGGCCGCCACCATCCACTTCCGCCCCATCACCTGCGTCATCGGGCCCGAGCCCGCCGGCGCAGCGCTGCGCTGGTACTGCGCGGAGTCGAGTGTCATGGGGCGTATGGTAGCATGGCCCTATGAGTCGCCGCTCGCCCCTCATCGGCGTCAGCACGTCCATCACGGTGGGCACGAATCCCGAGCGGGCCTACGTCAACTCGGCGTATCTGCACGCGGTCCAGCAGGCGGGCGGCGTGCCCGTCGCGCTGCCCCCGCAGCTCTCTCGCGCGTCGCTCGAGCTGCTGAGCCCAGAGCTGAACGGGCTCCTGCTCACCGGCGGCGGCGACGTCGATCCGGCGCTCTTCGGGGAGACGCCCCACCCGACGCTCTACGACGTCGCGCCCACCCGCGACATGCTCGAGACCGCCGCGCTCCACCTGGCGCTCGAGCGGGGGCTCCCGGTCCTCGCGGTGTGCCGCGGCCTCCAGGTGCTGAACGTCGGGCTGGGCGGGAATCTCTACCAGGACCTGGCCACCGATCACGGCACGCAGCTGCCGCACAGCCAGAAGGAGCCGCGCGACCAGCCCACCCACAAGGTGAAGGTGGCGCCGGGCAGCCGGCTGGCCGAGACCCTCGGCACCGACGAGCTGGAAGTCAACAGCATGCACCACCAAGCGATCAAGACGCTCGGCCGCGGACTCACCGCGGTGGCGTGGGCCCCCGACCAGATCGTGGAGGGCGCGGAGGTGGACGACCGCGCCCGCTTCGTGCTCGGGGTGCAATGGCATCCGGAGGAGCTCGTGGGCCACTCGGATGCGGCCCGCCGTCTCTTCGCCGCGCTCGTGGCCGCGGCCCGCAAGTCCTGACCCAGCCCGACGAAGGCATCGCTCCCCCGGCGTTCGCGGAGCCGCCGGCTGCCGCGGCGGAGCCGGCCCCCGCCCGCCGGTACTTCTCTCCTTGGGTCACCGCGCTCTACGCGCTCGTGACCACCCTGCTCGTCGCCTTCTTCTACTGGAGCTGGGGCTCGCCGCTCGCGAATCTCCAGCAGCCCGAGGAATCGCTGGCGCGGCTGGTCTCGCGCGAGATGGACTTCCGGGCGGCTCTCGATCGGGCCCCGCACTGGGAGAAGCGGTTCTACCAGATCACCGGCTCGAACCCCGAGACCTTCGACGACGCAATCGCGCGCTTCGACGAGATCGACGAGGAGCAGCGCTCCGCGCGCACCGATCTGAATCTCACCGTGCTGCTGGGCGAGACCGGTCTGCTCGAGCGCGCGGCCAACCTCGTCGAGACACTGGAGGGCGCGGAGGGAACCGCCGCCCAGTACGGCCGCTGGCTCGAGGCCGCCTATCTCGACGCGCCCGGCCCGGAGGAAGGCGCCGCGCTCGCCGAGGAGATCCGCCGTGAGCTGCCGCGCGACTGGTTCACCGACACCCTGGTACGGCGGATCGCCACCCGGGTGGACGACCAGGCGCTGGAGACGGAGGCCGAGACCGCGGTGGCGCAGCGCGGGCGGGCGATGCTGATGCGGGTGCGCGCGCTCAGTGGCGCGAGCGGCCTCCTCTTCGTCCTGGGCGCGGCGGTGCTGTGGCGACTGACCCGGCGCCCACGCGGCGCCCGGATCGCGGACGCCCCGCTGCCGCCGCGGTGGCGCGGCCTCGACGGCTTCGGCCTGTTCTTCCGGGCCGCCTTCAGCTATCTGCTGGTGCCCGCGGCGGCGGTCCTGCTGCTGCCGCGCGGCCCCGCGGTCACCGCGGCGATGGGCCTGGTGGGCGGTCTCCCCATGCTCTGGTGGATCCGGCGCTACCTGCGCTCGCGCGGCGAGACCATCCACGACACGTTCGGCCTGCTGCCGCCGCCGGGGAGCCGTCTCCGCATCCTCGGCTGGGGGCTCGTCCTGCTGGTGGTCTCGATGGTCGGTGAGAGCCTGCTCTCGATCACGCTCAACGCCCTCGGGGTCTCCTCCCACTGGGCCGACGGCTTCCTGGAGGATTTCCTCTGGGGCTCGCCCGCCACCGTCGCGGCCGGCTCCCTCGACGGCGTGGTGTGGGCCCCCATCTTCGAGGAGCTGGCGTTCCGCGGCCTGCTCTTCCCGACCCTGCGGCTGCGCCTGCCCGCGTGGCCGGCCGCGCTCATGAGCGCGGCGATCTTCGCGATCGCGCACGGCTACGGCCTGCAGGGCTTCCTGGCGGTCTGCTGGAGCGGCACCGCGTGGGCCCTCGGCTACCAGCGCACCCGGAGCCTGCTGCCGGGCATGCTCGCGCACGCCGGCAGCAACCTGATCGCCACGTCGAGCTTCCTGCTGCTCCTGCGCTTCTAGTCCCCCGGCCTCCGGGCCGAGAAATCTCCCCGGAACGAATCGCCGGCCGCTGCGTTGCGCTGGATGAGGGCGCGCGCGGCGCGACCCCGGCCGCAAACCGCGGATGGCGGAATGCCGTGAGGGGGGCCTATGATGACCGCATGGCGGGGTGGACGCGGATGGGTGCCGACGAACTCGGGCGCGAGGCCCTGGCATACGCCGACACGCTCTACAACCTGGCCCGCTATCTCACCCGCAGCCCGACCGACGCCGAGGACCTGGTCCAGGAAACCTACGCGCGGGCCCTGGCATCCGTGCACCAGTTCACGCCGGGGACCAATCTCAAGGCGTGGCTCTTCCGCATCCTCCGGAACACGTTCGTGAGCCAGTACCGCCACGAGCGGCACAACCCGACGCGCGGCGGGCTCGACACGGTGGATCCGAACGCGCAGGGTGCGGCGCCCGAGCAGTGGCTGCTCGGCGACCTCGAGCTCGATCGCCTGCGCAAGGTGGTGGGCGAGGAGATCGAGCGGGCCCTGACGAGCCTGTCCGAGGAAGCGCGCACCGTGATCCTGCTGGATCTCGAAGGGCTGACCGAAGTCGAGGTGGCGCAGGTGGTCGGCTGCGCGGTCGGCACCGTGAAGTCCCGTCTGGCGCGGGCCCGCGCGGCCCTGCGCGAGCAGCTCCGGGACTACCAGCGATAGCCACCATGACCTGCGAGGACGCGCAGAGCCTGCTGCTCGACGCCCAGCGGGGACGACTCGCCGCCGAGGCGCGCGCCCGCCTTGACGCCCACGTCCGGACGTGCGCGGCGTGCACCCACGAGGTGGCGGCCGAGCAGCTCCTGTCCGAGGCCCTCGAGGCCCGCCTGCCCCAGCATGCGGCACCGGTGGCCCTGAAGCGGCGCCTGGCCGCGGCGTGGCCGGATCCGGCTGCTCCTGCGCGCCCCTCGATTCGCGGGAGGCGGTGGCTCGTCCCGGGCCTGGCGGTGGCCGCGATGCTGCTGCTCGCGCTGCCGCTCTACTATCCCCGCGCGGGCGACCGCAGCACGGTCATGGTCGCCGAGGCGGTGAACGACCACCTGCGCGTGCTCACGAGCCAGCATCCGCTCGACATCGAGAGCGGCGGCATGCACCAGGTGAAGCCGTGGTTCGAGGGCCGCCTCGACTTCGCCCCGGTGGTGCGCTTCCTCGGTGACCAGGACTACCCGCTGCAAGGAGGCGCGATCGGCTACTACCTGGACCGCAAGGCGGCGGTGTTCGTGTTCCACCGCCGGCTGCACGCCATCTCCCTCCTCGTATTCCCGGCCGAGGGGCTGCCGTGGCCTCGGGGCGACCTCCGACGGGTGGGTCGGGCCGACGCGTACGTCTCGGCGTCGCGCGGATTCAATCTGGTGCTCTGGCGCGACGGCGAGCTGGGCTACGCGCTGGTGTCCGACGTGGACGCTCCAGAGCTCATCGGCCTCGCCGCGAAGCTCGCTCCTGCGTCCTAGCGGGCGTCGTACACCGGGTCGCCGCCCACCAGGCTCAGCACCGGCGCCACGTCCGGGATCCGGGCCTCCGCGCAGGTGAACACGTCGTCGGAGAGCGCGATCAGGTCTGCGTGCTTTCCGGCCTCGAGCGAGCCCTCGAGGGCCTCGCGGCCGATCGAGCGGGCGTTCCAGATCGTGAAGGCGCGCACCGCTTCGTCGCGCGTCATGCGCTGCACGGGCTGCCACCCCGGGTCGGCGCCCTCGCGCGGACGGCGCGTCACCGCGGCGTGGATGCCGTGGAAGGGGTTGGCGTCCTCCACCGGAAAGTCCGAGCCGCCCGCCAGGATGGTCCCGCTGTCGAGCACCGAGCGCCACGCGTAGGCGCCCTCCAGGCGCTCGGGACCGAGCCGCTCGCCGGCCCAGCGCATGTCCGAGGTGCAGTGGGTGGGCTGCATGCTCGGCACCACGCCGAGCCGGGCGAAGCGCGGGATGTCGGCCGGCGAGAGGATCTGCGCGTGCTCGACCCGTAGCCGGGGCCGCGGACCCCCGTCGGCCAGGATCTTCTCGAACGCATCGAGGGCCAGGGTGTTGGCGCGATCGCCGATGGCGTGCACCCACACCTGGAAGCCGCGCGCGGCGGCCTCGCGGGTGAGCCGCTCGACCTCCTCGGCCGGCATCAGGACGAGCCCGGTGTTCTTCGGGTCGTCGCAGTAGGGCGAGTGGAGCGCGGCCCCCCGGGAGCCGAGCGCGCCGTCGAGCCAGAGCTTGATCGCGCCCACGGTCAGGCGCCCGTCGTCGCCCACGGTAGCGGGGCCGCCCCGCTCGCGGTACTGGCCCCACGCCTTCTTGCCGCTGAGCGCCGCGAAGAGACGGAACGGGAAGCGGCCGCGCTCAATCAGACGCGTGTACGACGCCACCGCTCCCAGGTCGAGACCGGGCTCGTGGGCCCCGGTCAACCCCTTGGCGAGGCACTCGGCGATGGCCTCCTCCACCGCCGCGTCGAAGCGATCGTCCGACGGAGCGGGCACGAGGCCGCGGATGACGTCCTGGGCCAGGTCGATCAGGAGTCCGGTCGGCTCGCCGTGATCATC
>DATMMH010000430.1:0-6066 GCA_035569855.1 Candidatus Dormiibacterota bacterium | reverse complement strand
GTGTAGAGGAGATCGCGCCACGGAGTTGAGAGGGATGCGGCGAGGCGACGCTCGGCGTCGGGGAGCGTGAGGTCGACGTGGGGGGCGCCCATATCATGAGCCTCCCTGCCTGGTCCCCTCACCACCTGACCCCTCACCACGCGACCCCTCACCACCTGACCCCTCACCCGGCCCTCTCCCCAGAGGGGAGAGGGAGGAGTTCGTCAGCGGCGGGGGCCTCGGCCGGTGCCGCGGCCATCGCGTCGGCCGCCGCCCCCGCCGCCGCCGGGACGACCCGGCCCGCCCCCGCGGCCGCCGCGGGCGGCCATGCGTTGGCGCTTCTCCTCGGCGTAGCGGCGCCGCTCCTCGCTGGTCGGCTTGATCTCCGGCAGGTACAGACTGTCCTCGGCCCAGTCCACCTGGATCTTCTGAGCGATGAACTTCTCGATGGGCTCCAGCGCGAGCGCCCCCGCCTCGTCCACCAGGCTGATGGCCTTGCCGGCCGCCCCCGCCCGCGCAGTACGCCCGATGCGGTGCACGTAGTCCTCCGCGTCCTGGGGCAGATCCCAGTTGACGACGTGGCTCACGCCCTCGATGTGCAGCCCGCGCGAGGCCACGTCGGTGGCCACCAGGATCGGGAGCTGCCCGTCCTTGAAATCGTTGAGGATCTTGAGCCGCTTCTTCTGGTCCACGTCGCCGGTCAGCGCCCGCGCCTGCCAGCCGTTGCGCCCCAGCCGGTCCTCGAGCCGCCGCGCTTCCTCCCGCGTGTTGGAGAAGATCAGGATGCGGCTGCCGCCCTCGCGACGCAGCAGCCCGAGCAGCAGGTTGAACTTCTCCTCGCGGCCGACGTGATACAGCACCTGCTCGGCTTTTTCCACCGTCTTCTGCTGCGGGGTGATGCTGATCTGGGTCGGATTGTTCATGAACTCCCAGGTCAGCTCCATCACCCGGAACGACAGCGTGGCCGAGAACAGGAACGACTGCCGTTTCTCCGGCTTGGGCAGCCGCCGCAGGATGAAGCGCAGGTCCGCGATGAAGCCCATGTCGAACATCCGGTCGGCCTCGTCGATGACCAGCACCTCGACGCGGCCCGGTGACCAGACGTGCTGCTTGAGATAGTCGATCAACCGGCCCGGGGTGCCGACCAGGATGTCGCAGCCCTCCCGCAGGGCCTCGCGCTGCTTGTTGTAGTCGATGCCCCCGTAGACCGAGAGGATCCGGAGCCCGGTGTGCGCGCCCAGCAGGTTGGCGTCCGACTCGATCTGCACGACCAGCTCGCGGGTGGGCGCGATGATCAGCACGCGCGGCGACGTGACTCCGGAACGGGCCGGCGCGGGATGGGTCAGGCAGCGCGTGAAGGCCGAGATCAGGAAGGCGGCGGTCTTGCCGGTGCCGGTCTGTGACTGGCCGGCCACGTCCTTGCCGCGGAGGGCCAGCGGCAGCGCGGCCTCCTGGATCGGGGTGGCCGCGACGAACCCCGCGTCCTGGATGCCGCGCCGCACCGGGGCCGGCAATTCGAGGGTGCCGAAGTCGAGCGGGCTCACGGGCTGGCGTCCTTGGAGGCCGCCGGTGCCGCCTTCTTCCGTCCGAAGATGCGGGCCGAGATGATGCCGAGCTCGTAGAGGATGCAGAGCGGCCCCGCCATCAAGGTCTGGTTCACCACGTCGGGCGTCGGAGTCAGGATCGCCGCGATGATGAAGTTGATCAGGATCGCGTACTTTCGGTTCTTCGACAGGAACTGGGGCGTCACGATCCCGAGCATGGACAGGAGCGTGATCACCACGGGCAGCTCGAAGACCACCCCGAAGGCGAGGGTGAACTTGGTGATGAAGTCGATGTACGCGGCAATGGAGATCATGGGCTCGGCGCCCTTCTCGATGCCGAAATTGAGCAAGAACTGCACCGCGAACGGGATCACGACGAGCAGCGCGAAGGCTCCGCCGAGCATGAACAGCAGCGAGCCGACCACGACGAAGGGCACCGCGTAGCGCCGCTCGTGCTTGTGTAGCCCGGGCGCCACGAACGCCCACACGTTCCAGAGAACGATGGGCATCGCGATGAAGACACCGGTGATCATGGCGACCTTCATGTAGGTCCAGAAATACTCGGTGGGCGTCAGGAAGATCGGCGCCCTCTTCAGCTGGCTGAGGGGCCGTTGCAGGAACAGCATGATGCGGTCGGTGAAGTACAGGGCCACCCCGAGGCCGGCCCCCGCCGGAATCAGGCTCCAGATGATGCGCTTCCGCAGCTCGGTGAGGTGGTCGAAGAACGACATCTTGCCGGCGTCGTCATCGGAGGCCACGTCGGCGCCGGCGATCGGCTCGGAGTCGCTCATCACCAGTCCTGCACGAAATGCCGCAGCTGCCCGACGCCCCGCCCGGCCTTGAAGCCCTCGCGGATGGCCATGGTCACGTAGGCCTTGGCGGCCCGGATCGAGTCGCCGAGTGCCTGCCCGCGGGCCAGGCCGGCCACGATGGCCGCCGAGAAGGTACAGCCGGTCCCGTGGGTGTTCGCCGAGTCGATTCGCGCCGCGGTGAAGCGCGTGAAGTCGCGCCCGTTCCACAGCAGATCGGTCGCGTCACCTTTCAGATGGCCACCCTTCACCAGCACGTAGCGCGGCCCCAGCGCGTGGATGCGCCGGGCCGCTTCTTCCATGTCCTCCGGCTCGGCCACCCGCATGCCCGCCAGTACCTCGGCTTCCGGCAGGTTGGGCGTGACGACCAGGGCCAGCGGCAGGACGCGCTCGGTCAGCGCCCGGCGGGCCTGCGCCTCGAGCAGCGCGTCGCCGGACTTCGCGACCATGACCGGGTCCACCACCAGCTTGTCGATCCGCTGCTCGCCGAGCACCGCCGCGACCGCCTCGATGATCGGCGCCGTCGACAACATGCCGCACTTGGCCGCGTCGGTGCCGAAGTCGCCCAAGACGGAGCGTAGCTGCTGCGCCACGAACGCGGGCGGCAGGTTCTCCACACCCTGGACCCCGAGAGAGTTCTGCGCGGTCACCGCGGTGATCACCGACATGCCGAACACCCGGAACGCGGAGAATGTCTTGAGATCCGCCTGGATGCCCGCTCCGCCGCCGGAATCGGAGCCGGCGATGGTGAGGGCCTTGGGGATCAACATGGCCCCTTAGTATACGGGATACGGCCGGGGCCGGCGGGAAGAACCTCCCGGCGGAGCCCGATCCTACCAGCGCGCGGAGATGCCGACGAGGGCGGAGTGGGTGTCGAGGTCGGTGCGCAGCGTCGCCTTGTTCAGAGCGGCGTCGTGCAACTGGAACTCGGGTGAGACGTGGGTGAAGCGATACTCCCCGAAGACGGCCAGGTTCTTGTAGACCTGGACCGCCACGCCGGCGGCGCCCTTGAAGCCGAACGAGACGTCGGTGTCACTTTCCTGGTTGTGGAACTGTCGCGTGGCCCGCGGGGTGATCGTCGTGATGAAGAGCGGCGGACCCACCGCGACGTACGGCTGCACGCGCCCCTGCGGGGCGTCGTCGGACTTGAGCAACGGCAGGCGCAGCATGAGATCCACCGAGATCGCGTTCGCGTCGGTCTCGAAGTAGCCGGTGCCGCCGCGCCCGGTGCCGCAGCCGCCGGGCAGGAAGCAGCCCCGGACGTTGACCGACTGCCCGCCGATGTTAGGGTAGTAGCGGAAGAAGTCCACGCCGAGACCGAGGAACGGCAGCGCGTCGAAGTAGCGGCCGACGCGGCCGCCCCACGCGAGCGACTTCTCGAAGTCGACGTCGTCGTACCGGGAGGGCCCGATGCCGCGGTCGCTCATCTTGACGTCGTGGCTGTCGGTGAGGCTCAGGCCGGCGAAGATGTCGGCGAACCATTCGGCCGCGGCGGGCCGGACTCCGAGCCCGACCGACGTCACGACGACGATGGCGAGCAGCCACCCCTTGAGCATGGCGAGTACTCTACCACCGCTCGGCTGGAATAATGAGGGTGAACTCACCCCGCACCGGACCCGCCCCGAACCGCTCCCGCAGGGCCCCGGCGGCCCCGCGGACGATCTCCTCGAACTGCTTGGTCATCTCCCGGGCCACCACGATCTCGCGCTCCCCGAACACCTGGGCCACCGCCTCCAGGCTGGCCAGGATGCGGTGCGGCGATTCGTAGCACACCACGGTCATGTCCAGGTCCCGCAGGGCCTCCAGCCGGTGCACGCGCCGGCCCGGCTTGACGGGCAGGAAGCCCTCGAACACGAACCGGTCGGCCGGGACCCCGGCCGCCGACAGGGCGGTGACCACCGCGGAGGGCCCGGGAACCGGCACCACCGGGATACCCGCCTCGCGGGCCTGGCGCACGAGGAGGAAGCCGGGGTCCGAGACGCCGGGCGTCCCCGCGTCGGTGACCAGGGCGACCGACTTGCCTTCCTGGAGCGTCTCGAGCAGGCGTGCGGCCTTGCGGAGCTTGTTGTGCTCGAAATAGCTCGTGACCGGGACGTGGATGCCGAAGTGGGTGAGGAGGATCCGGGTGCGCCGGGTGTCCTCGCAGGCGACGAGGGCCACTTCCTTCAGGATGCGGAGGGCCCGCAGCGTGACGTCTTCGAGGTTGCCGAGCGGGGTGGCGACGACGTACAGCGTGCCCGTCAGGCGGACTGCTCTTTCTGCTCGGAGATCAGGATGGGCCGATCCTTGTTGAGGATGACCTCACGAGTGATGATGCACTCCTTCAGGCCGGGGAGCGAGGGCAGCTCGTACATCACCTCGAGCATCACCTCTTCCAGCACCGCGCGCAGGCCCCGCGCGCCGGTGCCGCGCTTCATGGCCTCGCGGGCGACGGCGGCCACCGCGTCGTCGGTGAACTTCAGCCGCACCTTCTCCAGCTCGAAGTACTTCTGGTACTGCTTGATGATCGCGTTCTTGGGCTCGCGTAGGATGCGCACCAGCGCCGGCTCGTCGAGATCGTGCAGGGTGGCCACCACCGGCAGGCGTCCGACGAATTCGGGGATGAGCCCGTACTTCAGCAGATCCTCCGGCTGGATCAGGGCCAGCAGATCGCCCACCCGGCGATCCTCTCGGCTCTTGATCTCGGCCCCGAAGCCGATCCCGGTCTTGCCCACGCGGCCTTCCACGATCTTGTCCACACCGACGAACGCGCCGCCGCAGACGAACAGCACGTTGGTGGTGTCGACCTGGATGAACTCCTGGTGCGGATGCTTGCGCCCGCCCTGCGGTGGCACGTTGGCCACCGTGCCCTCCAGGATCTTGAGCAGGGCCTGCTGCACGCCCTCGCCGGACACGTCCCGCGTGATCGATGGGTTCTCCGACTTGCGGGCGATCTTGTCGATCTCGTCGATGTAGACGATCCCTCGCTGCGCCCGCTCCACGTCGTAGTCGGCCGCTTGCAGCAAACGCAGAATGATATTCTCGACGTCCTCGCCGACGTAGCCGGCCTCGGTCAGCGTCGTCGCGTCGGCGATGGTGAACGGCACGTGCAGCATCTTGGCGAGGGTCTGGGCGAGGAGGGTCTTGCCGGAGCCGGTGGGGCCGATCAGGAGGATGTTGGCCTTCTGCAGCTCCACGTCACCCGACTCGGAGCCGGCCTCGATGCGCTTGTAGTGGTTGTGGACCGCGACGGCCAGGATCTTCTTGGCCCGCTCCTGGCCGACCACGTACTGGTCCAGCACGTTCTTGATCTCGGCGGGCTTGGGGAGGCTGCGCAGCTCCCGGCTCTTCTCCTCCTCCCACTCCTCCGCGATGATGTCGTTGCAGAGCTCGATGCACTCGTCGCAGATGTAGACGGTAGGGCCCGCGATGAGCTTGCGCACGTCGTTCTGGCTCTTGCCGCAGAACGAGCACTTGAGCGCGCCGCCACCTTCACGGGTGCGGGCCATGGTCGGTCCCTACTTGGTGGTGACGACCACTTCGGAGACGGGCCGGGTGGTCGGCTTGGAGGAGATGACCTCGTCCACGAGCCGGTACTCCTTGGCCTGCTCGGCGGTCATGAAGAAGTCGCGGTCGGTGTCGCGCTGGATCTTCTCCATGGACTGGCCGGTGTGATGGACCAGGATGCGGTTCAGCTCCTCCCGCATCCGGAGGATCTCCTTGGCCTGGATGTCGATGTCGGTGGCCTGGCCCTG
>DATMMH010000429.1:0-3526 GCA_035569855.1 Candidatus Dormiibacterota bacterium | reverse complement strand
TTCCCGAGCCGAACCCGGTCGCGCCGAAAAGCCCAGCGCCAGCCGAGGGTGTCGCACCCGGTCATGAGGCAGGCCGGAAAGAGCAGAAGCAGCGGCAGCCACCACGAGAGCGCGGTGAACGCGGCGGCGACCGCGCTCGGGCCAATTCTCCAGAACAACGCCAGGCAGAGCGCACTCCCCACTATCAGTAGAAGAAGGCGAATCCCTCGCACGGTGTACGAGCCTCCCATCGGATCCGATCGGCACGATAGACGGTCGTCCACCCGAGGTCGCGGGGGCGGACGGGTCAGTGATTGCTAGCGGGAACCAGAGCGGTCAGGAGACCGGAGAGGCTCGCGCGTCGGCGGTGGCGAAGTACTGGGTCGGGACCGTGGACCGGTCCTCGAATACCAGGGCCGGCCAGCTCAGCGGAAACGGGGCCCACCAGAGCGGGAACGCGTCGAGGGTCGCGGTGCTCGAGGTGATGAGGAAGACGCCGTCGTCGTTGTCGTCGTCGTCGAAATATCCGCTCACCCACACCGGGTCCGGCGGAGTCGCGTAGGCGAGCGGCGTCAGCACCACCAGCACCCCCAGGAGGAACGGAGTGAGCAGGGGCGGGAGCAGCCGGGTGCCGGCCAGACTTCTCATCAGGCTACAGGGGAAACCCGCGCCCCGGGCATGTCAAGCGACAATCGCTCACGGCGCCGCGCGCCAGGCGTGATAGAGCCAGACAAGGGCGGCCACCGCGACCATCAGCCCGATGTAGGCCCACCAGCTGTTGGTCCAGGACTCCCGCGGCCGCTCGATCCGCTCCTGCTCCCACTCCACCGCGTCCCGCCAGGAGAGATCGTCCTGGGCGTAGCGCTGGAAGGCCTCGGTGACCCACGCCAGCGGCAGCGCGCGGTCGCGGGTTCGGTAGTGGTGGTCCAGCGAGCCCTCCTGCAGGTCGAGCCCGAAGCCCGCCTGCACGCTCCCGCTCGCCTGCAGATAGGAGGCGTCGGCGTTGCCCAGCGTGGCCAGCACGTTGCGGCCGCCGTCGAGCGAGGCGAGGACCTTCGCGATCGTCGGCCCGTCGGGACGCTCGTAGCCGGTGTCGTGCGTGCTCAGCAACAGGTCCAACGCGAGGATCCCCTCACCGCTAGTAGGAGCGTGGCAGGCCGAGGACGTGCTCGGCCAGGTAGTTGAGCGCCATCTGCTGCGACACCGGCGCGATCTTGTAAAGCCGGATCTCGCGCCACAGCCGCTCGACGTAGAACTCCTTGGCGTAGCCGAAGCCACCGAAGGTCTGCAGCGCCGCGTCGCACGCGTTGAAGCCGGCCTCGGCGGCCAGCATCTTGGCCGCGTTGGCCTCCCGGCCGCAGGGCTTGCCGTTGTCGAAGAGCCACGCGGCCTTCAGGCACATCATCTCGGCCGCGTCGAGTTGGGCCATCGCGTGGGCCAGCGGATGCGCGATGGCCTGGTTCTTCCCGATCGGCCGGTCGAAGACCACCCGCTCCTTGGCGTACTGCACCGCGCGCTCCAGCGCGGCGCGTCCGATGCCCACCGCCTCGATGCCGACCACGATGCGCTCGGGGTTGAGCGAGTCGATGAGGTGGTAGAAGCCCTCGCCCGGCGTCCCCACCACGTCCTCCTCGGGGATCTCCAGGTCGTCGATGAAGATCTCGTTGGAGTCGACGGCGGCGCGACCCAGCTTGTGGATCTCGCGCACCGTGATCGCCTTCCGATCGAAATCGGCGAAGAAGAGCGTCATACCCTTGAGCGGCTTGGCCGGATCACGGTCGGCGGTGCGCGCGAGCAGGAGGATCTTGGTGGCGTGCTGGGCGTTCGTCGTCCAGACCTTTCTCCCGTTCACGACCCAGTGGCCGCCCTTCTTCTCGGCGCGGGTCTGGATCCGCGACGTATCGGTGCCCGCGTTGGGCTCGGTCACCCCGAACGCCATCACGATCTCGCCGCTACAGATCTTGGGCAGGTACTTCCGCTTCATCGCCTCGGTGCCGTACTTGATCAGCGGCGTGGGCGGAAACACGTAGAAGTGGATCGGGGAGGCGCCCGACGTTCCGGCCCCGGAGGCGCAGATCTCGTGGAGCATGAGCGCGGCCTCGGTCACGCCGAGCCCGGCCCCGCCGTACGCCTCGGGCACGAGAATGCCGAGCCAGCCGTTGTCGGCGAAGGCCTTCACGAACTCGCTCGGGTACTCGGGCTTGTCGTCCTTCGCCAGCCAGTAGTCGAGCGAGAAGGTGCGGGCCAGCGCCCCTACCTCCTTCTTGATCAGCTCCTGGGATTCCGTGAGCGCGAAGTCCATGTCCGCCTCCTGGTCGGCCAAGAGTATCACGGCGGCCGGGGGCTTGCCCGCCGCGGCGCCGGTCGGTATGCTGACGGCCATGAACGAAACCACTCCCGCGATCCAGGACTATCTGGGCGCCATCTACGACCTGGCCGGCACCGACAAGCCGGTGATCGGCGCGCGGCTCGCGCGCCACATGCACGTCTCCGCGCCGTCCATCACCGAGGCGCTCCGTCGCATGCAGAAGGACGGCTACATTCGCGTCGGCGGCCGGAAGGAGATCCGTCTCACCACCAAGGGGCTCGGCATCGCCGAGACGATGGCGCGGCGGCATCGCCTGATCGAGCGCTGGCTCACCGACGTGCTCGGGCTCGACTGGTCGCGCGCGCACGACGAGGCGCATCGGCTCGAGCACGCGCTGTCGCCGGTCGTGGAAGAGCGTCTGGCCGAGACGCTCGGCATGCCGAGCACGTGTCCGCACGGCAACCCGATCCCGGGCATGCCGGCCCCGGAAGCGCATCACCCGATCCCGCTGAATCAGGCGCCCGCCGGGCATCCGTTCGTGGTCGAGCGCATCACCGAGGAGGCCGAGGCCGATCGTCAGCTCCTGCGCTTCCTCTGGGAGAGCGGGATCCGCCCCGGCAGCCGGGTGGTGGTGAGCGAGGTGGCGCCCTACGCGGGCACCGTCTCGATCCTCCTCGACGGTCGCACGGTCACGATGGGCATCAGCGCGTCGAACAAGATCTGGGTGTACGACCCCATGGAGCCGACCGACCGCCCGAAGTCTCCCCGCGCGCGTCGCCCCGCCAAGACGCGCGCCTGATCATGGCGGTCAAGGCGCTCTACGCGCTGCAGAACGGCTTTCTCGGGTTCGAGCGCGCGGGGCTCTTCTACGGCGACCGCTCGGTCGAGCGCGTCGCCATCCCGGTGACCTGCTATCTGGTCCGGACCGACGACGCGCTGATCCTGTTCGACACCGGGATCTCGCCCCGCGCGGTACCCGGGCTACTGCGCCAGGACCCGCTCGCCCGCTTCGGCGACGACGATCTCCTCGTGCACCGCCTGGATTCGATCGGGGTCGAGCCCAAGGACGTGGACCTGGTGGTGGTCAGCCACCTGCATTTCGACCACGCGGGCGGCGCCTTCCTCTTCGACACCTCCGAGCTGGTGGTCCAGAAGGACGAGTACGCCTACGCCCAGTACCCGGCCGCGTTCTTCGCGAGCTACTACTACCGCAAGAACTTCGACCTGCCCGGCTACCGC
>DATMMH010000428.1:0-8254 GCA_035569855.1 Candidatus Dormiibacterota bacterium | reverse complement strand
TCGATCGCCGGCTCGCCCGCCCTGATGCAGGCCCTGGTCGGTAACTCCGTGCTGTTCATCGGCCTGTTCGTTGGCCAGATCGCGCTGGTGTTCTTCCTCTCGGCCCGGGTGGACAAGCTCGCACCGGGCACCGCCTCGCTGCTGTTCATCGTCTACGCGGCGTTGACCGGCGTCACCCTGTCCGTGCTGGTGCTGGCCTACACCGGCAGCTCGATCGCCACGACGTTCGTGGTGACCGCAGGCATGTTCGGGGCCCTCGCCCTCTACGGCTCCACCACCAAGCGCAGCCTGGCCGGCATGGGCCAGTTCCTGTTCATGGGATTGATCGGTGTGGTGCTGGCGTCGATCGTCGGGATCTTCTGGCACAGCGAGGCCCTGCAGTTCCTGATCTCGGTGGTAGGCGTGATCGTGTTCACCGGGCTCACCGCCTGGGACGCCCAGCGGCTCCGCCGGATGGCGTTGGCATTGCCCGAGGGGCAGGTCGGCTCCTATGCCATCGTGGGGGCCCTGACGCTCTACCTCGATTTCATCAACCTGTTCCTGTTCCTGCTGCGCTTCATGGGGAACCGGCGCGACTGATCACCCCCGGTCCCGCTTTCCTGGCCGGGAAAATTGATCCCGGATGGCTCGGTTCGGTCTGCCGCGCGTTAGCAGGGCCGGACGAATCGAAATCTCCAGGGAGGTTAGCATGCGCAAGCGCGTGGCGATGACGGCGTGGATCTCGGTCCTGATCGCGGGATGGCTGTCCGGGGCGGGGCCCGGCGTGGCGGCGGCCGCCCCCAAGGCGTACGTGGGCGTGTTCAAGGACGATGCGGTGGCGGTGATCGACACCGCCCAGAACAAGGTCGTCGGCACCATTCCGGTCCCCAAGGGCCCGCACGGCCTCGTCATCACGCCGAACGGCCGGAAGGTCTACGTGAGCAGCGACGGCGCCTCAACCGTCAGCGTCATCGACACCGCCAGTGACCGGGTGACCGCCACCATCGAGGTTGGGGCGAATCCCCACGGCCTCGCGGTCTCCGGCGACGGGCGGCGGGTCCTCGTCATGGGCTGGGGCACGAATCGGGCCCTGGTCATCGACACCGCGACCGACCGTGTGATCACCGAGGTGCCGGTGGCGCAGCCCCACAACGGCACGTTGAGCCGTGACGGGAACACCGCGTGGGTAGGCGCGCAGCAGCAGGGCGCCACCGCGCTGGTCCGGCTGGACCTGACGGCGGGGAAGGAGACCGCCCGGGTGGCGCTCGACAAGACGCCGCGCGGCCTCGAGCTGAGCCCCGACGGCAAGCGCGTGTTCTTCACGCTGGCCGGGATCGACTCGATCCAGGTGCTCGACACCGCCAGCAATCAGGTCGTCGCGCAGATCCCGGTGGGAGCGTCGCCTCACTTCGCGCCCTTCACGCCCGACGGCCGCTGGGCCCTCGCGGTGGTCCAGGGGCCGGGCGAGCTGGCGATCCTGAACACCGCGACCAACACGGTGGCCGCGGCGGTCCCGGTGGGCAAAGCCCCGCACTGGAGCACGTCCAGCTCGGACGGCCGCACCGCCTACGTGACCAACGAGGGCACCAACGACGTCTCGGTGGTGGACCTGGCCGGGCGCCGGGTGCTGGCCACGATCCCGGTGGGCAACGCGCCCCGCAAGATCGCGGTGCAGCCGGGCGCCGTCGCGGCCGCCGCGAGTCCCGCCGCCGCGACGGCCCCCGCGGGCAAGAAGAGCAAGACCGTCACGATGAACGGCGTCACCTACGCCGACCACGGGACCAAGGACGTGCGGAAGCTATCGAAGCTCGAGCTCGAAGCCGACGACTATTACTTCGGGCCCACCTTTCTGCGCGGCAACCCCGGCCAGAAGCTGACGCTGGTCATCGAGAACGAGGTAGGCACCCTGCACAACATCACCATTCCCACGCTCGGCATCGACAAGGACATCCCGCCCAAGGGCAAGGTGCAGCTGGACGTCACCTTCCCCGCCTCGGGGGCGCTGACCTTCTCGTGCAAGTTCCACGGGCCGCTGGGGATGGCGGGGATGCTCAAGACAAGCGAGTAGTTACAGAACTTCGGCTGAATGGCTGCTCGGCCTGTACGCGCGCATCTGGATCATCAAACGGTGTGGCAACTGGCTCCCACCGCGCCCGGCTGCGGTGGTAGAGTCGCGGCCAGCCATCCTCACAACCAGATGGGGAGTCGCAACTATGGCCAAAACGATCAAGGCCCATCGCATGGGAGGCCGGATCGTTGTGACGGGCGGCCCGGTGACCCGGCGCGGTCGCTTACTCCTGGTCTGCGTCGGAGTTGCCCTGCTCGCCTCGGCGTGCCAGACCGTGGCGCCGTTTCGACCCGAGGACCCCCAGTCGCTGATCGGCGAGTGGAGCGGGCAGGCCACGGATCCCGGAGGGGGGATCGAGCGGTGGTCTGGGGAACACGTGTTGACGATTACGCGGGTGGAAGGCGCCCGCGTTTTTGGCACCTTGGAAAGCTGGTGCGGTGGTGGAGTGTCCTGCGGGGGCGCCCGTACCTATCGCACGCGAGCTGTCGAAGGAACGCTGCGCGGAAACGAACTCAAGATCGGCCCTTTCGATGTCGTGGTAGACGGCGTGTACATGACCGGCCGCCGCGCGAGTCAGATGTTGCTTGGCTATGTGAGGTTGACAAAACGATCCACAGGAGCTCCGCAAACGGCAGGAGTGTCGCAACACGCGAGTGAGGTTCCGGCGCCGCCGAGCGCGACGGGCAGGCTCGATGGCGTCTACGCCGGGCAAGTCTGCTACGGGCCGAGTCCCAACAACGAACCGGCCCGCTGCTATCACGCGAAGGCGACCGTTCATGACGGTAAGATCGTCGGCGAATGGCACGGCCGGGACGACGTCACCGTGAAGCTGGCCGGCGAGGTGTCGACGGCCGGAGCAGTGACGATCGAGATGCACGCCGAACGCGCGGACGGCACTCAGCTTGCCCGAGCGAATCTGTCGGGCACCATCCAGAATGGTCGTCTCGACGCGAACGGTGCCTTCCTCAACGGACGCACCCTATCCTTTACCTGGACATTGAACGGGCCCGGGGGCAACGCACCCCGAAAGCGAGCTGGAAAGCAGTGATCGCCGTCCGACCCCGGTGATCGAGTTAGGAATGTCGATTCTGCCTCGCCGCACGAAGTGGCGCGACCCCGTGCCACCGTGTCCCAGCGCCGGAGCCCTCCAGTATTGGACCAATCCGCCCCGCTGCCGTATGCGCGACATCCTCGACGACGGCAAGCGCCATCAATGCCACAAGGCGGCGGAGCACGGTGACAGGCACGCTTGCGCGTGCGGCCGGGATTGGAGCGAGAAGTAGCTGAAGGCGGGCGAGCGGATCCACATGTTTTTCTTCCCGCTCACTCGACGACGATATCGCCGGTCATGCCGAAGGTGTCGTGATCGGCGCACGTCAGCGGGAAGCGGCCGGCCTGGAGCGGGATGAAGTAGACGTCCTTCTCCTCCGTCGGCTGCAGCACGACCTCGTTCCTCGTCTCCACGAGGACCTCCGGGTTCTTGACCTCGACCGCCTTGAAGAAGGCGGCGGCCGTGAACTCGTGCAGCTCGCGGCCGCGGTTCTCCAGATGCAGGCGATACGCGACGCCCTGGCGGAACCGAAGCTCGCTCGGCTGAAAGGCGTACTCGGTCATCAGCACCGTGACGAGCTCCGGCTCCTCTGACCGGGCGGGGCCCGGGGCGCTCCACGCCGCCACGACCAGCCCGCCGGCGGCGAGAACGGCGAGCCGGAGTCGGTGAGCGCGGATCACGGAAACGCGCGGAAGGTCCGCAGCAGCGAGGCGCGCGCGGCCGGACCGGGGGGCGCGAAGGGCAGCACCACCGGCGTCGCGCCGGTCCGCGCGAAGGCCTCGAGCTGCCCGCGGCACCGATCGGCCGGGCCCACCGCCCCGAGCCCGTCGAGCACGCGCGGGGAGATCGCTTTCACCGCCCCCGCGCGATCGCCGGCCTTCCAGGCGCTGTTCACCGCCGCGACTTCCGGACCGTAGCCGCACTCGACGAAGAAGCGGGCGTACGCGTTGACGATGGCGTAGCCGGTGATGTCCCGCGCGAGGGCCTCGCGCTCCGGCTCGCCATCGTCGGTGACGCACGTGCGCACGTAGACCGCCACGTCCACGTCACCGAGGCTCCGGCCCGCCCGCTTGGCGCCGGCCTCCACGTGCCGGATCGAGGTGGACATCGCGGAGGGCGGAATCCAGTTCAGCAGCACTCCGTCGGCCACCTCGCCGGCCAGCTCGCACATCTTGGGGCCGAGCGCTGCCAGGTAGATGCGCGGGGGCGGCGTCGGCGCCGGGATCGCGAGCCGGAAGTTCTTGAGCCGGTAAAACTTCCCCTCGAAGGTCACCCGTTCGCCCGCGGCCGTCATCCGGATGATCTGGACCGCCTCCCGCATCTGCTGGAGCGAGGGCGCGAAGGGCAGCCCGTGCCACTGGCCCACGATGATCTCGCTCGACAGCCCGAGCCCGAGCGCGAAGCGGCCGGGAGCCAGGTGCGCGAGCGTGGCCGCGGCCTGCCCGTAGACGATCGGCGTACGGGTCTGCACCGGGATCACCCCGTTGGCGATCTGGAGCCGCGTGCTGTGGGTGGCGATCAACGTCGAGAGCACGATGGCTTCGGGGCCCGAGGCCTCGCCGACCCAGGCGGCGCGATAGCCGCGAGCCTCCGCCTCGCGAACGATCGCGGGGAACTCGGGGAGCGGCAGCGCGAGCGAGGTCAGCGCGATGTCGGTCGGCATGGGACTCGATCCTCAGGACTTCGGCCAGATGCGCTGGCTGACGATGTAGTGCTTGTTGTGGGTGTAGGGGCGCACCTCGGGCTTCCAGCGCCCGATATCCGACGTGTCGTTCCAGAGCGTAGACATCGGCAGGTCGGTGCGCTCCACCTCGTAGGCGGCCAGGTAGCGCGGCTCGCCCGGGGTCTCGGTCCGATAGCGCGCGACATTGACGCACCCCGGAAGCTTCAGCAGCAGCGGGACGTGCTCGACGTCGTACAGCTCGTTGAAGAGATCCTCGCGGTGCGGCTCCACGTCCATCAGCACCCAGAAGACGTAGGGCGTCCGGTGGGTCAGCCCCGCGTTGCTTCCCACCCACTCGTAGGTCGCGAGGTGGCGGTTCATCGTGTGAGGCCGGATGTCCTTGGGCCAGCGGCCGGATTCGCCCGCGCTCTTCCACGCCGGGCTCTGCAGCACCGCCGGGCTCTCGATCTCGTAGGCCGCGATGTAGCGCGGAGCGGTGGGCAACGGGTTCCGATACCGCGTGGCCCGCGCCACGCCCGGGACGGCGGCGAGCGCGGGGACGTGCTCCTGGTCGTAGACGTCGTTGAACGTCTTCTCGAGGTCGTGGGCCACGTCCATGCGGACGAGATGCAGGTAGCGCGTGCTCATCGCCGATCCCCCTTGCCCCGGGCGGGGTTCCCTCGTATGTTCGTGCGGGCCCGGGTTCCGGCTGAATGTACCGCGCCGGACCCCGCCGCGCACCCAAACTCGAAAGGGAGACCATCGATGCCGCCTGTTGACCCGAACGACGTGATGATGACCGGCGAGAATTCCTTCATCCGGCTGAGCCCCGACGGGGGTACGACGCTGTCCGACCGGGCCAGCCACTGGCGCGTGCTCTGGTGCCCGGCCGGCGGGGGCCACGCCCTGTTCCTGCAGAGCACGCTGACCGACGGCCGGCCGCGCGTCTACAGCGACAACATCGCGGTGGCGCGCTGGCTCCAGCGTTCGATCGAGACCCTGCTCTTCCCAGCCTTCGCGGACACCGCCCTGCCCGTCGTGGCCGCGCGCTTCGACCGCCACGGCGGCCCCTGGTCCACCGCCACCGAGACGGTGACCTCGGTGGACGCGCGGATCACCCTATCCTGGTACGACTGCATCGAGCCCTTCGTGCTCCACGCCCCTCCCGGCTTCAACGATCGTCCGATCGGCGTGTTCAGCACCTTCTTCCCCGCCCGCTCCGCCCAGCTCGAGCTGAACGGGCGGGTCGCCACCGGGAGCGTGTGGCCGGAGATGCGCGGCGATCGGCAGGGCAGCAGCGCCACGCTCGCCTGGTCCGAGACCTGGGTGAAGCCTCGCGGCTAGGAGCGACGCATGAGCGGGCGGCTCGACGGGACGGTCGCGATCATCACCGGCGGGGCGAGCGGCATCGGGCGCGCCAGCGTGCTCGCCTTCCTGCGGGAGGGCGCGCGGGTGGTGAGCGGCGACCTGAACGAGGCGAGCCTCGCCGAGACCGCCGCGCTCGCCTCCGTCCAGGGGCACGCCAACCGCCTCGCCTCCCTCCGGGTCGACGTGTCGGCGGAGCAGGACGTGGCGGCGCTGGTCGGCCACGCGGTGGAGCGCTTCGGCGGGCTCGACTGCATCTTCAACAACGCCGGCGTCGGCGGGGCGTTTGGCCCGATCGGGGAAACGACCGCCGAGGAGTGGGATTTCACGTTCGCGGTGCTGGTGCGGGGCGTGTTCCTCGGCGTCAAGCACGCGTCGAACCGGATGAAGGCCCAGGGGCGCGGCGGCTCCATCATCAACACCGCGTCGATCGCGGGCATGGGCGGGGGCGCGGGCCCGCACGCCTATTCGGCGGCGAAGGCCGCGGTGGCGCATCTCAGCCGCGCGGTATCGGCGGAGCTGGCCGCGCACCGGATCCGGGTCAACGCCATCGCGCCGGGGATGATCAAGACGCCGCTCGCCGCCGGGCGGCGGGAGGACGCGTGGGCGCGCCTGGTCCAGGAGAAGCAGCCGTGGCCGGAGCCGGGCATGCCCCAGCACATCGCCGACGCCGCGCTCTTCCTGGCGAGCGAGGACTCGCGCTTCATCACCGGCCAGGTGCTCGTGGTGGACGGCGGGCTCACCGCGCAGGGCCCCGATCTCTTCGGGCACGGCGCGGGAAGCCGGCTGCTGCGAAAGGCCGGGCTCAACACCGGCTCGACGGGCCTGCCCGGCAGCGTGCGCGAGGTGCCGCGCCCCTAGCCCCGGCCGGCGTCTAGCGCATCAGGCCGTAGAACTTCCCCGCGTTCTCGCAGACGATCTTGTGCACCGTGGCCGGCGGCAGGTGGCCGAACTGCTCCTCGATGTACTTGGAGGACTCCGGCCAGACGCCGTCGCCGTGAGGATAGTCCGAGCCCCACATCAGCGTGTCCTCCCCGATCTCGTGGATCATCTGGGTGCCGATGCGGTCGAACTGGAACGTGGCCTTGCACTGCCGCCGCCAGTAGTCGCTCGGCTTCATCGTGAGGCCCAGGTCGCGGAACCGGTCCTCCCACTCGAAGTCCATGCGATCGAGCGCGTAGGGCAGCCACCCGATGCCGCTCTCCCCGAACGAGATCCGGATGTGCGGGTAGCGCTCCAGCACCGCGCTGCCGATGACCGCGGCGAGGATGTTGATGAGGTTCATCTGGAAGCCGGAGACGCTGGTGAACATCGCGGCCCGCTTCGTGAGCCCGGTCGCCTTCTCGCGGACCGACGGCGGCATGGTGGGGAAGGTGTGGAAGTGCAGCGGCAGGTCGACCTCGTTGACCGCCTGCCAGAGCGGCTCCCACGAGGGATGCCACATCGGCTCCATGTCCCACGAGCAGGAGAGCTCGAGGCCGCGCAGCCCCATCTTGGCCACCCGGTGGATCTCCCGCACCGCCGCGCCGATGTCGCCGTAGGGGAGGCACGCCAGCCCGACGTGGCGCTCCGGGTAGTGGCGGCAGAAATCCACGAGCCAGTCGTTGTAGATGCGGAACATCTCGGCGGCCGCCTCGTGGTCGCCGAGCCGGGTGGCCGCACCCAGGATGCCGAAGATGACCTCGGCCTGCACACCGTCGCGCTCCATGTCGGCCACCCGCAGGTGCGGGTCGGTCGGGCGGCGGATGCCCTTCTTGCCGTCGTCGTAGAGCCCGGTAGACGCCATCGCGTCGGCCCGGTAGTGGAGGCCGGGGATGTACTTCTGCCCGGAAGGGCCGACTCCGCCGACGAGGCCGAAGGAGGCGCCCTTCCTCGACGTCCAGCACGGGCCGTCCGGGCCGTCGGTGACGAACGGCATGCGCTCGCGCAGGGCCGCGGAGGCGTTCCCGGTGAACAGATCGGGCGGGATCCACGGCATGTCGATGTGGCAATCCGCCGAGATTCGCGTGTATTGCATGGCGCCCTCCTCTGGCGAGGCCATGATATGCCAACCCGTCCCCGAGCGCTCCGAGGTGTTATGGTAGGCCCCGGTCCCAATCCCCCGGTCCCAATCTACGGAGGTCTCGGT
>DATMMH010000427.1:0-18402 GCA_035569855.1 Candidatus Dormiibacterota bacterium | reverse complement strand
TCCAGGCGCTGTTCGACGTCTCGCTGGAGGTGCGCCACGGCGAGGCGGTCGGGGTCATCGGCCCCAACGGCGCGGGCAAGACCACGCTGATGCGAGTGATCTCCGGGCTGATCCGGCCGACCGCAGGCTCGATCGCCATGGAGGGTACCGACCTGCTCGCGACGCCGGCCCACCGCATCGTCGGGAGCGGGATCGCCCACGTGCCGGAGAGCCGCCGCCTCTTCCCGCGCATGACCGTCGAGGACAATCTGAAGATGGGGGGCTTCCTCCCGTCGGCCCGGGTGAAATACCGGGAGCGGCTCGACGTAGTCTATGGGCTGTTCCCGCGCCTGCGCGAGCGGAGCCGCCAGCTCGCCGGCACCATGTCGGGCGGTGAGCAGCAGATGTGCGCGATCGGCCGCGCGCTGATGTCGGATCCGAAGCTCCTGCTCCTGGACGAGCCCTCCGCGGGGCTCGCCCCGGTCATCGTTGAGCAGGTCTTCGACCTCGTGAAGCGCCTCCGAGCGGGCGGCCTCAACGTGCTGATCGTCGAGCAGAACGTGCAGCAGGTGCTGCGGGTGGTGGACCGAGCCTATCTTCTCAAAGCGGGCAGCATCCGGGCTGCCGGCACCGCCGCCGAGCTGCTCGACAGCGAGACCATCCGCGAAGCGTATCTGGGCGTGTGACGCCATGGTCTTCCTCGACATCTATCTGCTGGAGGCACTGATCAACGGGGTGCTGCTGGGCGGCGTGCTCGCGCTGCTCTCCCTCGGGCTCAACCTGGTCTTCGGCGTCATCGACGTGGTCTGGGTTTGCTACGCCGAGCTGATCATGCTCGGGATGTACGGCATGTATTTCCTCTACACCGTGTATCACGTGCCGATCGTGCTGGCCGCGGTGGTCTGCATCGTGGGGGTCGCGATCCTCGGTGTGATGCTGCACGTGGTGGTGATCGCGCCGCTGCTGGGGGCCGCGCCGATCAACCAGTTCCTGGCCACCGGCGGGGTCCTGTTCTTCCTGCAGTCGGCGGCCACCGTGCTGTTCGGCATCGAGTTCCGCAATCTCGGGCTCCGGCTCCCCGTCCTGAAGGTTTCCGAGATGTTCATCAGCTACTCGCGGCTCCTCGCCTTCGCGACCGCCCTGATCGGGATGGTGCTCGTCTACCTCTTCCTCACCCGCACCTACGCGGGCGCGGCGATCAGGGCGATCGCGCAGGATCGCCAGATCATGATCCTGATGGGCGTCGACAGCCGGCGCATCTATCTGATCACCTCCGCCCTGGGCGGCGGGCTCGCCGGCCTCGCAGCGTGCCTGCTCGTGCTCCAGTACGACGTGCATCCGTTCGTCGGGCTGTCATTCGGGCCGATCACCTTCCTGATCTGCGTGCTCGGCGGGCTCGGCAACTTCGTGGGCGGCTTCGTGGCCGCCTTCGTCTTCGCCGAGCTCATTTCCCTGGGCGGCCTCTACCTCGACCTGGAGTGGGGCTACGTCTTCGCCTTCGTCTTCTTCATCGTGATGATGTTCGTGCGGCCCGAAGGCTTGCTCGCCCGCCGCTCATGACGCGCTATCTGCCGTGGATCGCGGGGGCGGGGCTGATCGGCCTGCCCTTCGTCTACCACGCGCCCTATCCGCTCCACATCCTGGTCATCATCCTGATCTGGTCGTTCGCCTACACCTCGTGGTCGATCATGGGCCGCTTTGGCCTGGTGTCGCTGGGTCACGGCGGCTTCATGGGCGTCGGCGCCTACGTGACCGCGCTTCTGTGGAACCACGCCGGTCTTACCCCGTGGGTGGGGATCCCGCTCGCCCTGCTCGCGGGCGGCGTGCTCGCGGTGCTGGTCGCCTATCCGTGCTTTCGCTTCCGCATCATCGGCCACTACTTCGCGCTGGTGACCCTGGCGCTGAGTGGCGTCGTGCTCCAGGTGATCACCGCGACCCGGGATCAAACGGGAGGATCGCTCGGCTACACGCCGGAGCGGTACCGGGGCGGCAGCTCGCTCTACGCGCTGCAGTTCACCGGCAAGACCACCTGGTACCTCATCGCCCTCGGCGTGTGGGCGGCCGGGCTGTACGTCTGGCATCGGGTGGACCGAAGCATGATGCGCTACGCGCTCGAGGCAATCTCGGAGGACGAGGACGCAACCGCGGCGGCGGGCGTGCACGTGACCGCGGAGAAACTCAAGATCACGGTGCTGAGCGCGGTGATGACCGCGCTCGCAGGGGCGCTCTACTGCCAGTACCAGATGTTCATCTCGCCTGACACGGTGAGCGGGATCTCCGTCTCGCTCCAGATGATCTTCGCGGTGGTGGTCGGCGGCGTCTACGTCTCTCTTGGCCCGGCCGTTGGCGCGGTCATCACGATCCTGCTGGCCGAGGTGCTGCGCATCTCCTTCGGCACCCGGGCGGTGGGCTGGGACAACCTGGTCTACGGGGTGCTGCTCGTGCTGTTCATCGTGTTCCTGCCGAAGGGCATCCTGGGGAGCGTGCTCGATCTGGGACGCTCCCGGGGTCTCGCGTCGCCGCCCGGCGTCGGCGCCCCCGCGGCCTGAGATCCCCGGTCCCGCCCTGCCGATCCCGTCCTCCGGACTGGTCCTGCTCGCGGCCAAGGTCGTGGCGTCCGCCGGCTTCGTGCTCGGCGGCACCGCCGTCGCCGAGCGCCTGGGCCCGCGCCTCGGGAGCATCGTGGGCGCGACCCCGCAGCTCGCGGTGCTCTCGCTGATCTTCTTCACGATCGAGCAGGGGCCGGCCTTCGCGGCGGAGAGCGCGTTCTGGACCATTCCCGGGATGTGCGCGTCCATCCCGGTCTACTTGGGCTACCTGGCGGCGACGCGGCTCGTCCCGGAGCCGCGGATGGCGGCGGTCGCGGCGGGGGTGGCGCTCGGGACCGCGGGCTTCGTGGTGTCCACCCTCATCCTCGGCGCCCTCCCGCTGGGCTCGCTCACGGTGCTGCCCCTGACCGCCGCAGTCTGCGCGACCGCGAGCTTCATCGTGCGGCGGCTGCCGGACACCGCCACGCTGCGGCGCGGGCCGGTGTCGGTGCCGCTCCTGCTCACCCGCGTCGCGGTCTCGGCGCTCACCGTGCTCACCGTGACCTCCATCGCCCACCTGCTGGGGCCGAAGTGGTCCGGGCTGGTGGTGGGCTTCCCGGTCAACGGCCTGCCGGTGATGGCCCTGCTCCACGCGCGCTACGGCGCCCAGGTGATCATGCCGTTCATCCGGATCTTCCCGGCGGGCGCGTTCGGGATCTGTCTCTTCAACCTCGTGGCGTCGCTCACGCTCCCGCGGGTCGGGCTGGTCGGCACGCTCGCGCTCGCCTACGGCGCCGACATCGCGTATCTGATCGCGGTGGCCAGGCTGCGCCGTCCCCGGGAGGTGGCCTCATGATCATCCGCGACGTGCGGGCGGACCACTACCGCGTCCCGCTGCCGGTGGCCCTGTCCGACAGCACCCACGGGACCATCGAGGGCTTCGAGCTGATCACGGTGCGCCTGCGCGACACCGAGGGCGCCGAGGGCGTCGGCTACACCTATACGGTGGGCACCGGCGGCGCGGCGGTGCACGCGGTGCTGGTACGCGACCTGGCGCCGCGGCTCGCGGGTCGGGAGGCCGAACGCATCGAGGAGCTGTGGCAGGCCATGTGGTGGGCGCTCCACTGCGGCGGTCGCGGCGGCGCGCAGGGCCTGGCCATGTCGGCGGTGGACGTGGCCCTGTGGGACCTGCGCGCGCGGCGCCAGGGCGCGCCGCTCTGGCGCGTCCTCGGCGGCTTCGATCCCCGCGTGCCGTGCTACGCGGGTGGCATCGACCTCGACTTCCCGCTGGAGGCCCTGCTGCGCCAGGCCGACGACAACCGCGCCCGCGGGTTCCGCGCGATCAAGATGAAAGTCGGCCGGCCCTCGCTGCGCGAGGATCTCGAGCGCGTGCGGGCGATGCGCGCGCACCTGGGCCCGGACTTCCCGCTGATGGTGGACGCCAACATGCGCTGGAGCGTGGACGAGGCGATCCGGGCCGCGCGCGCCTTGCGTGATCTCGATCCGGTGTGGCTCGAGGAGCCGACGATTCCCGACGACGTCCCCGGGCACGTCCGCATCGTGCGCGAGGGCGGCCTGCCGATCGCGGCGGGGGAAAATCTCCACACGCTCTACGAGTTCCGCGCCCTCATCGCGGCGGGCGGCGTGACCTTCCCGGAGCCCGACGTGACCAACTGCGGGGGCGTCACCGCCTTCCTGAAGATCTGCCACCTCGCCGAGGCCTTCAACCTGCCGGTTACGTCGCACGGCGCCCACGACGTGACCGTCCACCTGCTCGCCGCGGTACCCAACCGGTCGTACCTGGAAGCCCACGGCTTCGGACTCGACCGCTACATCGCCAACCCCCTCCGGCTCGAAGACGGTCGCGCCATCGCACCCGATCGCCCGGGCCACGGAATCGAGCTCGACTGGAATGGTCTTGAATCAATCCGCGCGTGATCGCGGGGCGCCAGCCGGGTGCGGCGGCGGGGGGGCGGGCTGGCCGGGTGACCCGTTCCTGCCGAGCCTGGCGTGGGCGGTCTACCGTGAGATTGGGAACTCCTGATCGGGTTGCCGAAGCAGCAGCGCACCGTGGTCAGAGGCCAGCCCGCCCCCCCGCCGCCGCACCCGGCTGGCGCCCCGCGGTCCGCGTGGAGCGTGAGGGTCAGCGGTCGCGTTGATCGAGGGCGGGGCGGAGCTCCTCGGCGATGATGTCGATCGTCTCGAGGATCGAGGGGTAGGTGCTGTAGCTCACTTCCAGGGCGACGTGGGTACAGCCGGCGGTTTGGTATTGGCGAAGCTCGCGGGCGATGCTGGCGAGGGAGCCGCGGAGGGCGTGGCGCGTGCCGAGCAGCGCCGGGTCGACGGCGGGGCGGTGGATGCCTTCGATCAGGAGCGGGATGCGCAGGGTCAAGTCGGGGTCGCCGTCGCGCTTGAATTCCTTCCAGTAGTTGGTGACCGCGAGGGCGCTGGCCCGGAAGGCGGCAGGGGGCATGCTGGAGGCGTGCCAGCCGTCGCCGAGCTTCGCGGCGCGGCGCAGGGCGCCGTCCGAGGCGCCGCCGACCAGGATCGGCGGTCGCGGCTTCTGCCGGGGCATCGGGGAGACCTTCATGCCGGCCAGGTGAGCGCCGGCGGTGTCGATCTGCGGATATTCCTGGGTCCACACCGCCTTGAAGAGCTCGATGGCCTCGTCGGCCCGGCGGCCACGCTCGCGGAAGGGAATGCCGAGCGCCGCGAACTCGCCCTCGAGCCAGCCGACCGCGACGCCGACGATCAGACGACCGGCCGACAACACGTCCACGCTGGCCAGCAGCTTGGCCACCGGCAGGGGCGAGCGGTACGGGAGGACGATCACGCTGGTGCCGAGCGCGATGCGCTCGGTGACCCCGGCCAGCCAGGGGAGGACGGCGAGCGGGTCCAGCATGTCGTCGCGGTAGATGAGGGCGACGTCACGCGGGACGACGACGTGGTCGGTGACCCAGAGCGAATCGAGGCCCATCTCCTCGGCGCGGGCGGCCAGCTGGATCAGCCGCGAGGGCTCGATCGGTCTTCCGTAGTGGGGCAGGCAGATGCCGAGCTTCATTCCGGGCTGGAGCCTACCACGACACTGAACGGCGGGGACTGACCGGCGGCGACCGACCCGGCGGGGGCCGGCGAGTCTAGCGGGTGACGGTGTCGGCGGGGCGCCCGGCCATCGTGGCCAGGTCGGGCGCGGGAGGCGCGGGAAGCTTGGGCAGGTTGCGCTCGATCAGTCGCCACTGCCGGACAGCGAGGAGGCACTTTGAGAAGGCGACCTCCCCCCGCGTGTCGTTCGGGGTGCGCTCGATGTCCACCCGTCCGGTCGCGAGATCGACGCTCTGCACGCGGGCCTCGAAGCGCGGGGAGGTCGCGCGCGCGTACGTCTCGCACGTGCTCACATCCGCGCGTGACTGCTCGACATACTCGGGCGGCCACGCGAAGGCGCAACACAGGAGCGCGCTGCATCCCACGACGAAGGCCCTGATCTTGGGATAGCTCATGTCCGTCTTCAGGAAGAGCAGCAAGAGATGGGCCAAGCGGGGGAGTCGGAGAATCAGGGACTTAGGCGATCGACTCCGCTCGCCTGTCACGTCAGTGCAAAAGAGGACGGGAAATTTCTGCTCGGCGTCAGCTTGCGAGCGACGGGCGATGGCTCACGCCGGCCCTTCGACCACGCCCGCTCGGATCAGCTCGGCGATCTGGTCGTCCTTGTAGCCGAGCACGTCGCGCAGCACGCGCCGGGTGTGCTCGCCCACCCGGTACGCGGCCGGACCGCGCGGATGCGTAGGCTTGCCATCGAGGTGATACGGGCTCGCGGTCACCCGCAGGTCCTTGCGCGCCGGGTGTGGCAGCACCGGGAAGAATGCGCGCGCGGCGAGATGCTCCTGCGCGATGACCTCGGCCGGCCGCAGCACCGGTGCGCACGGGATGCGGACCGCGCTGAGCGCGGCCAGCGCCGTGTCCACGCTGGGGAAGGTGTCGAGCCACTCCGTGATCACCGACCGCAGCTCGCGCCAGTGGCGACGGCGGGTGAGGGACGAGGTGAAGCGAGGGTCGCGCCCCAGGTCGGGCCGCGCCATCAGCGCGAGGAGTCGCTCCCAGAGCCGCGGGGCGCCCACGATCTGCATGGCCATGTACCGGTCGCCGATGCGGTGCACGATCATGCCCGGGCGCGGGTTGCCGTGCTCCTCTCCGCCGTTGAGCACGGACGCATAGGTGACGCTGTCGGCCCCGACCAGGGCCTCGAGCATCGAGACGTCGAGGTGGGCGCCTCGGCCGGTGCGGGCGCGACGCCAGAGCGCGGCCATGATCGCGCCCATGGCGTGGGCCGCGGCCAGCACGTCGGCCGCCTGGAGATTCGAGGCCCGCGGGGCGGCCTCGTCACCCTGCTCCAGCGCCATCATGCCGGAGGCCGCGTTGATGATGTGGGCGAAGGCCGGGCGCTCCCGCCACGGCCCGGTCTGACCGAAGCCCGAGATCGAGCAGTAGACGATGTCGGGCTTGGCCGCGGCCACCGCGGCGTAGTCGAGGCCGAGCCGCCCCACGACGCCGGGCGCGAAGTTCTCGATGAAGACGTCGGCGTGGCGGGCGAGGGACAGGATCACCTCGCGCCCCTCCGGCCGGCTCAGGTCCACCGCGACGCTCTCCTTGCCCGCGTTCACGCGCGAGAAGTAGGTCGACTGGTCCTCGCGACCGGACTCGATCTGGTGCGGGTTGCGTCGCATCTCGTCGCCTTCGACCGGCCGCTCGATCTTGATCACGCGGGCGCCCAGGTCCGAGAGCAGACGGGTGCAGTAGGGGCCCGCGAGGACGCGGGTGAGGTCGACGACGAGGAGGCCGTGCAGTGGTGGCGCGTCGTCGGCCACGGGGGCGCTCAGTTGGGCCGCTGGTCCACGTCGGACAGCGTGAAGCCGATGAAGAGCAGCACGGTGAAGTCGTCGTACTTCGCCCGCCCGATGCCGGGACCGGGGGCGTCCATCACGACGTCGCCCTTGCTGTCGAAGGCCCAGAGGCGCAGCTCGGCCTGTCCCCGATTGCGCACCCACTTGAAGAAGGCCAGCTCGGGCACCGGGACGCCGACCAGCGGCGCCTGGAAGGCGGGCACCCCGATCAACGTTTGATCGCGGTCCGTGCCGTACACCGAGACGAAGAGCTTGAGCTTCATCTCGGGCGAGTCCGACGTCACCCGCATGCCGTGAGCCCGGAGCCACGTGCTCGTGAAGTCCTTGACGAAGTTCTCGTTGCCGGACTGCACCGCGACCTCCAGGCCCACCGGCCGGCCCCGGAGGCGGTCGAGGTCCAGGCTTCCCAGCGCGCGCTCGAGCGAGCGGACGAGCAGCTGCTGGGCGATGCCGGTCGGATTGGTGGTGCCGATCTGGCTCGCGAGCGAGCAGCCGCCCAGGACGAATCCCAGCAGGGCCGCCGCGGCGAAGCGGAAGAGGCCGCGCATCGGTCGGGGACGGAGATCTATGCCGATTGCGCCAGGCCGGTCGGGCAAGCGACGCCGGTGCCGCCGATACCGCAGTAGCCCCACGGGTTCTTGGCCAGGTACTGCTGGTGATAGTCCTCGGCGTAGTAGAACTCGGGCGCCGCGACGATCTCGGTGGTGATCGGGCCGTAGCCGGCCTTGTCGAGCATCGCCTGGTAGGCCTGTCGCGAGGCCTCCGCGGCGCGCTTCTGGGTGTCGCCGTAGTAGTAGATCGCGGAGCGGTACTGCGTGCCCACGTCGTTGCCCTGGCGCGTGCCCTGGGTGGGGTCATGATCTTCCCAGAACACGCGCAGGAGACTCTCGTAGGAGACCTTCGTCGGGTCGAACACCACGAGCACGACCTCGGTGTGGCCGGTGGCCCCGCTGCAGACCTCTTCGTAGGTCGGATTCGGTGTGAAGCCACCCGCGTAGCCGACCGCGGTGGAGTAGACGCCCGGCGTCTCCCAGAGCTTCCGCTCCGCGCCCCAGAAGCAGCCCATGCCGAACACCGCGCGCTCCATCCCGGCCGGGAACGGGGGCTCGAGGGCGGCGCCGTTCACGAAGTGGGCGGCGGGGACGGGCATCGTCTCCCGGCGACCGGGAAGCGCGTCGGCGGGCGACACCATGCTGCGCTTGCCGAGACCGAACATGGGCTGATCCTCCTCTCGCTAGAGCCTACCTCAGGGCCGGCTCCGAGGCCACTCTGCTATGCTCGTCCGCATGGGCGATGTGCGATGGGAGCGGGCGCTTCACGGGATCGTGCCGCCTCTGATCTCGCCGCTGAACGGCGCGGGGGCCCCGGACGCGGGCGCGATGGCCGCGCTTGTCGAGCACGTGGTGGGCGCGGGCTGCAGCGGGCTCTTCATGCTGGGGGGCTGCGGCGAGGGCGCCTGGCTCACGCCGGCCCAGCGCGGCGCGGTCGTGCGGCAGGCGGCCCGCGCCGCGGCCGGGCGCGCGCCGGTGCTGGCCGGGGTGATGCTGCCGGCCACCGGGCCCGCGGTCGAGGCGGCGCGCCAGGCCGCGGGCGAGGGGGCCGACGCGCTCGTGGTCGGGTCGCCCTACTACTTCGGGGTGGAGGCCGCGGCGCAGGAGCGCCACATCGAAGCGGTGCTGAGCGCGACCCCGCTGCCCGCGCTGCTGTACAACATCCCGCAGTGCACCCATCACGTGCTGGCGCCGGAGTCGGTGCGACGGCTGGCTCGCGACGGTCGCGTGCTCGGCATCAAGGACTCGGCGGGCGATTTCGAGGCGTTCCAGAAGCTCCTCGCCATCAAGCAGGAGCGCGCGGACTTCCGCGTGCTGCAGGGGCACGAATCCCTGGGCGCGGCGAGCCTGCTCCAGGGCGGCGACGGCATGGTCCCCGGCCTCGCCAACGTGGCCCCGGCGCTCTTCGTGGCCCTGCTGGCGGCCGCGGACCGTGGTGAGGCCGCCGAGTGCGCCCGGCTCCAGACGCGGATCAGCCGGCTCGCCCACGTGTACCGGCAGGGCCCGTGGCTCGCCGCACTCAAGGCGGCCTGCGCGGCCCTGGGGCTGGGCAACGGCCGCCCGGCTGCGCCCCTCGTCGCGGCGGCGCCTAGCGATCGCCGCGCGGTGGAGGCGCTGCTGGAGGAGGCGGGACTCGCGGTCGCGGCACCCGCGCGGTGAGCGTCGAGGCGGTCATCTTCGACATGGACGGAGTGCTGGTGGACTCGGAGCCGTTCGGCTACGAGGCGCTCCGGCGCGTGATGGCCCGCTTTGGATTGCCCTACTCCGAGGAGGAGAACGCGGAGTTCCTCGGCCGGACCACGCTCGATTCCTGCCGCATCCTCACGGCGCGCCACGTCTTGCCGGAAGCGCCGGAGACACTCGCCGACTGGTACGTCGAGGGGATGCTCGAGCAGATCGGGCGCGGGCCGATCCCGATGCCGGGGGTGCCCGAGGTGCTCTCGGGCATTCGCGCGTCCGGCTATCGCCTGGCCCTCGCCTCCTCGGCGGAGCCGCGCGTGATCGAGGCCAATCTCGCCGCGCTCTCGCTCGGCCCGCTGTTCGAGGCGGTGGTCTCCGGCACCCAGGTGCCGCGCGGCAAGCCAGCGCCCGACGTGTTCCTGGCCGCGGCCGGCCGGCTGGGCGTTCCGCCCCGCGGTTGCCTCGTGGTCGAGGATTCACGCAACGGCCTGCTCGCGGCCAAGGCCGCGGGCATGGCGTGCGCGGTGGTGCCCTGCGCGCACACGCTCCACCAGGCCTTCGACGAGGCCGACCACCGCCTCGGCGCGCTGCCCGAGCTGCTCGCGCTCCTCAGATCCGCCTGAGCAGGAAGGTCGCGCGCTCCATGCGGCGCTCGATCGCCGCGACGCGACGGCGGTAGGTCGAGCTGCTCGCCCCGGGACGCCACGTGGTCGGGTTCGGAAGCACCCCGGCGAGCTGAGCCGACTCGTGCTCATCGAGCTCCGCGGGGCTCTTGCCGAAGTAGCGCTGGCTCGCGGCGCCGACCCCGTAGAGCCCCGGCCCGAACTCGGCCACGTTGAGGTAGAGCTCGAGGATGCGGCGCTTGCCGATTGTGCGCTCGAGCTGCCAGGTGAGCAGCGCCTCCTTCCCCTTGCGCAGTGGATTGCGCGACGGCGAGAGCCAGAGGTTCTTGGCGAGCTGCTGGGTGATCGTGGAGGCGCCGCGGGGCAACTCGCCGTCGCGGAGGGCGTCCTCCAGCGCGTTCTGCATCTGGTCGAGCGCGAAGCCGTGGTGCGAGAAGAAGTTGACGTCCTCGGAGACGACCACCGCCCGCTTCATGGCGGGCGAGATCGTGGCGTAGGGCGCCCACTGGATCGTCACACGATCCGGCCGGCCGGCCGCGCGCTGGCGCGCCCGATACTGCTCGATGAAGGCGGTGGTCGTGGGCCGCTCGGTGGCCAGGCGCGCCACCGCGGGCCACGTCCAGATCTCGACCCCGATCCAGACTCCCGCGGCCAGCATCACCAGCAGGACCAGCCGTCCCGCCCACCCGCGTCGAGCGCGCATGGGTCATGGTATCGTGAGGGCCGCATGAACCCCCTCAAGCAGCGCATCGCGGACTCGGTGGACCGGCTCGGCGACGAGCTGACGAAGCTGTCGCACGCGATCCACGCTCACCCGGAGCTCGCCTTCAAGGAGACGCGCGCCGCGGGCTGGCTCACCGAGTTCCTCGGCGCGCAGGGCTTCCGGGTCGAGCGCGGGGTGGGTGGAGTCGAGACCGCCTTCCAGGCGAGCTTCGAGGCCGGCCCGGGACCGACCCTGGCCATCCTCTGCGAGTACGACGCGCTGCCGGGCGTCGGACACGCGTGCGGCCACAACGTCATCGCGGCGGCCGGCGCAGGCGCGGGCGCCGCGCTGATGGCGGTCCGGGACCGGCTGCCCGCCGGGCGCATCCTGGTCATCGGCACGCCCGCCGAGGAGATGGGCGGCGGCAAGGGACGGCTCGTGGAGGCCGGGCTCTTCCGCGACGTGGACGCGGCCATGATGATCCATGGCTTCGACCGGACGCTGCTCCACCAGGACCTCCTGGGGGTGGTGCGTGTCACCTTCGAGTGGGCCGGCCGGGCCGCGCACGCGTCGGTGGATCCCTGGGAGGGCGTCAACGCGCTCGACGCGTGCGTGCAGGCCTTCAACGGCATCGCGATGCTCCGGCAACAGATGCGTCCCGACTGCCGCATCCACGGCATCGTGTCCGAGGGTGGGGCCGCCGCCAACGTGATTCCCGAGCGGGCGGTCGCCGATTTCAATGTGCGCGGGCCGAGCCTCGAGGCCATGTGGGCGCTGGAGCGCCGGGTGGTCGCGGTGGCCGAGGGCGCGTCGGCTGCCACCGGCACGCGCCTCACCGTGACGCGGCATCCGGACGTCTACGAGCCGCTCAAGCGCAACCAGACGCTGCTCGAGGTCTTCGCGGGCAATCTCGCCGCGACCGGCCTCACCGAGGGCCCGGCCGCCCCCGACCGCGTGGCGTCCTCCGACATCGGCAACGTGAGCCAGGTCACGCCCACGATCCACGCGTGGATCGCGATCGCGCCGCTCGGCACCGCGATCCATACCCGCGAGTTCGCGGCCGCCGCGGCGGCGCCCACGGCGCGCGCCGGTCTGCTCGCTGGCGCCAAGCTGATGGCCATGAGCGCGCTCGACCTGCTGGCCGACCCGGTTCGCGTGAAGAGTATGAAGGAGGAGTTCGCCCGCCGGTGAGGGGGCGCGTGACGCTCTGGATAGTGGCGGTGCTGCTCACCGTCGCGGTCGTCGGCCTGAGCGTCCGGTACATGGACCCCTTTCCGCCCCGTCGCATCGTGCTGGCCACCGGCCAGCCGGATGGAGCGTACGACGCCTTCGGCCGCGACTACCAGGCGCGGCTCCGCCGCGAGGGCCTCCGGGTGGACCTGGTCCGGAGCAACGGCTCGCTGGACAATCTCGAGAAGCTGCTCCGCGGCGAGGTCGACGTGGCCTTCGTGCAGGGCGGCACCTACCCGCTCGTGAAGGACCCGGAGCATCTGCTGCGCGGCATGGCCGCGGTCTGCCGGGAGCCGCTCTGGATCTTTTACCGCGGGCGGCCCGCGACGGACGGCCTCGCCTCGCTGGCGGAGCGCCGAATCGCGGTCGGCGCGCCCGGCAGCGGCACCGAGGCGGTGGCCCGCGCGATGCTCGACGAGCTCGGCATCGCGGCGACTGGACCGAGGCGCCTGAGCCTGCCGTCGGCGGAAGCGCGGCGCGCGCTCGAGGACGGGCGGATCGACGCAGCGTTCTTCATCACCTCGTACCTCGATCCGAACGTGGGCGCACTCCTCCGGCGCCCCGACGTGCGCCTGCTGAGCTTCCGCCGCGACGTGGCCTTCGCGCGCAACTTCCGCTATCTCACGCCGGTGCAGGTCACCGAGGGGTTGCTCGACCTGAAGGAGGACCTGCCGCGCGAGGAGGTCACCCTGATGGCGCCCGCCGCGCTCCTGGTCTGTCGCCAGACGCTGCATCCGCGCGCCGTCGAGCAGCTGCTCTCGACCGCGCGCGACGTGCACGGGCCGGGGAGTCTGCTGGACCCGCCCCGCTACTTCCCCACCCGAGACGGCGTGGACCTGCCGCTCCACGAAGCGGCCGATTCCTTCCTGTCCCGGGGCGAGTCGTTTCTCTCGAGGGTGCTGCCCTACTGGGCGCTCCGGTGGGTCGTCGAGCTCCGGCTGCTGCTGCTGCCGCTGGTGGCGGTGTGGGTGCCCCTGTTCAAGATCCTACCGTGGCTCCTGAGGTGGCGCGGCAATCGCGTCCTCCAGCACCACTACGCCCTGCTACGTGACGCCGAGGCCGCGGTGGCCGACGCGATCCGCCCGGAGGCCTTGCGTGAGGGCATCGGGCGGCTCGAGCAGCTCCGCACCCAGATCGAGGGGCTCGCCCGAAAGCTGTCGCTGCCGCATCAGCGGGACGTCTATCACGCCCGCCTGCACATCTCGCTGGTCCTGGCCGAGGCGCGCGATCGGCTGGAGCGCCTGGAGCGCGGGCGGCCGACTCCCGTGGCCTAAGGTCGGCTCAGCGCGGCCGGCCGCGGGCGGAGAGCACGCCCGAGCGCGTCGAGCGCAGGCGACGGACGGCCGGCCGCCCCCTGCGGCGCCCCCGCGCCCGGTCGCCGACGATCATCAGGGCCAGCCCGAGCCCGAAGCCTCCGAGGCTCATCCAGACCGCGGGAAGATTGCCGGCCAGCCGCAGCCCCACGATCTCGACCGTGCGCTCCCCTCCGATTCCCGCGGAGCCTTCCAGGCGTGTGCCCGCCAGCAGGAAGGCGATCAGCGTGGCCAGCGGCAGCAACACGCCCTGCAGCCCGAGGACCAGGCAGGTGCGGGTCACCACGCGGCGGATCATCGGCGCGCGGCCGATGAAGAGCATCGCCACCACGGAGGAGACGAGCCAGGCCGCCTGCATCGCGTTGGTGGTCATGGTGCCGGGCTTGCCCGCGTTCACGATCGTCGCGATCACGAGCAGGGAGACCGCGCCGGAGGCCGCGCCGCCCGTCAGCGTGGCCGCCGCCTTGGCCAGGCGGATCGGCCAGCGGCGGTGACGGGGACGCCGCACGGCCGACGACCGACGGGGAGCCGGCGGCTCTTTGAGCAGGAGGTGCCAGAGCAGGAAGCTGGCGCCCAGGTAGACGACGAAGCCAAACAGCACCAGGACATTGGTGCCGGGCATGCGGTCCTAAGGTGCCTTCCAGATCACCCGCTCGGTGCCGTCCCCGAGGGCCACCATCGGGACGCCGCCTTGCCGGAGCAGTACCGCCACGCGCTGCTTGCCGTCCCGATCGTGGAGGCTCAGGAACGGGAGCTGGAAGTCCGCGCTGACCCGCATCCAGAGGCGCGCCTTGCCGCCCACGTCCGAGAGGCTCAGGGTGGGCTGGGAGTCTCCGGTGACCGCGAGCATCGCGCGGCCGTTGCCGTCGGCGTCGTAGAGCCAGACCGCGGGGGGGCCGGCCGGCTCGAGGCCCATCGCGGATCGCCGACGGCCGTTGCGGTCGTAGAGCGTGAGCCCGGTGCCGCCCTCCGCGGTCAGGGCCAGCAACGAGCGGGGCCGGCCGACTTGATCGAGCAGGGTGAGGCTCGGGCGCCCATCGCCATACGACCGGAGCTCGACGCGCGGACGGTCGGCCTGGTCGAGGAGCGAGAGCAGGGCCGAGCCATCGGCGCGCACGTTGAGGCCGGCGCGCAGCCGGCCGCCGTGGTCGGACAGCTCGACTCCGGCGAGACCCTGCGGCGTGACGCTCAGGAGCGCCCGCTCTTGCTGCGCGTCGTCGGCCAGGGCCAGCGCCGCCGTGCCGTCCGGGCGGAGGCCGAGGGTGGCGCGCACGCGGCCGGCCGCGTCGCGGAGCACGAAGCGCTCCGCCTCGACGGCGTTGGCCACCTGAGTGGGCGCGGTCTGACCCATCACGGTCAGAGCGGCCAGGCCCACGACGGCCAGGATTCCCAGGAGCTTCAGGCGGCGGTTCTCCCGCTCGAGCCGCTCGAGCCGCCGCGTGAGTTGGTCGTGCGCGAGGTCGTTCACGATGAGGCCCTCCTACTTCCGGTCTTTCTTTTCGTCGGGCCCGCCGGCGGCCTGCAGGGTGACCGTGTCACCCACGATCAGGAAGACCACGGTGCCGTTCGAGGCCTTGTAGGTCCACTGCTCCACCGGGCCCAGCTTGTTGATGTCACTCGGCTTGCCGAGCGCCCCCTCCAGCTCGGCGCGGGTGGAGGCATTGCGCGACTTCTCGACGAGATCTTCCTTGGTGCGGCTGCAGCCGATCAGCCCGCCGATCACCGCGATCGACACCAGCAGCGTCAGCAGGCTCCGGCGGATCTTTCCTCGAATCATCATAGTTTCCTCCCCATGGTGAGATCGGCCCGCGTCGGCTTGGCCGAGTCTATCAGAGGTGCCCACGCTCCACGCACCGGGTCGGTGGCCGCCCTCCGGGCCTCGGTGCTACACTTCGGCGTGTCCGAGGGCGGGTTCACCCATAGTCGGAGGAGGTCTCGATGATCACTCTCGTCGTGAACGGCAAGCCGCAGCGAGTGGACGTGGGCCCGGACCAGCCGCTCCTCTGGGTCATCCGCGAAGATCTCCGCTTGACCGGCACCAAGTACGGCTGCGGCATGGCCCTCTGCGGCGCCTGCACCGTACATCTCGACGGCACGCCGGTTCGCTCCTGCGTCACGCCGGTCTCGGCCGCCGCGGGCAAGCGCGTCACCACCATCGAGGGGCTCTCCGCGCAGGGGACGCACCCGGTGCAGCGGGCCTGGATGGAGGTGGACGCGCCCCAGTGCGGCTTCTGCCAGTCGGGACAGATCATGTCGGCGGCCGCGCTGCTCGCCCGGAAGGCCTCGCCCACCGACGCCGACATCGACGCCGCGATGGCCGGCAACATCTGTCGCTGCGGAACCTATCAGCGGATCCGCGCGGCCATCCACCGGGCCGCCGCGCTCAAGAAGGGAGGCGCGCGATGAAATCCATCAAGCTGAGTCGGCGCGCGCTGCTCAAGACGTCCCTCGCGATCGGGGCGGGGCTCACCATCGGCTTCGAGCTTCCGGTCGCCCGGACCCGGTCCACGATGGCGCAGACCCCCGGCGTGTTCACGCCGAACCAGTGGCTCAGCATCGACCGCGACGGTCTCGTGACGATCACGAACTCGGTGCCCGAGATGGGCCAGGGCTCGATGACCACCACCACGATCATCATCGCCGACGAGCTGGACGCCGACTGGAGCCGCATCCGCGTCAACCAGGCGCCCGCCGATCCGAAGCGCTACGCGAACCCGGTCACCGGGTCGCAGTCTTACGGCGGGAGCCGCGGCGTCCGCGACCACATCGAGATGTGGCGGAAGTCGGCGGCCGCCGCGCGCGAGATGCTCAGGCAGGCCGCCGCCGACGAGTGGGGCGTGCCGGTCGACCAGGTCGACACCGAGCCGGGCGTGGTGGTTCACCGCGCCACCGGTCGCCGGCTCCCCTACGGCAAGCTCGTCGACCGAGCCCAGGCCCTGCCGGTGCCCCAGAATCCAAAGCTCAAGACGCCGGACAAGTTCCGCTATATCGGCAAGAACCTGCACCGCCTCGACACGCCCGACAAGGTGACCGGACGGGCCATCTACGGGATGGACGTGCAGGTACCCGGCATGCTCGTCGGTCTGATCGAGCGGGCGCCGGTGGTGGCGGGCGGCAAGGTGCAGAGCTTCGACGCGACCGCCGCCAAGGCGGTGCCGGGGGTCAAGCACGTGGTGCAGGTCACCCACGGCGTGGCGGTGGTCGCCGATCGGTTCCCGGCCGCGCTGGCCGGCCGGCGCGCGCTCACCGTCACCTGGGATCACGGCCCGCTCGCGCAGCTCAGCAGCGAGGAGATCTCGCGCGAGTACGCCACGCTCGCCAAGCAGTCCGGTCAGGTCGCGCGCAAGGACGGCGACGTCGAGAAGACGCTCGGGGCGGGCGGCCGGACCCTCGAGGCCGCGTACGAGGTGCCGTATCTCGAGCACGCGTGCATGGAGGTCATGAACGCGACCGCGCACGTGATGCCCGATTCGTGCGTGGTCTGGGCCCCGACCCAGAACCCGGGCAGCACGCAGTCCACCGCGGCGAAGATCAGCGGACTTCCCCCGGAGAAGGTGACCGTGAACACCACGCTGCTCGGCGGCGGCTTCGGCCGGCGCGGCGAGGTGGACTTCATCGTGGACGCGGTGGAGACCGCGAAGGCGGTGGGCGCGCCGGTCAAGCTCATGTGGACGCGCGAGGACGACATCCGGCACGGCTTCTACCGGCCGGCGACCTACAACGTGTTCCGGGGCGCCCTCGATGCGAACGGGATGCCGGCCGCCTGGTTCCACCGGATCGTCGGTCCCGGCATTCTGACCCAGAAGGGCCGCGCGCCCGCCAACTCGGTGGATCCCGCCGCGGTCACGATCGCGCGCGAGCTGCCCTACGACATCCCGAACCTCCAGGTCGAATGGGTCAACAAGGACTTCGGCGTGCCGCTCGGCTTCTGGAGGTCGGTGGGGGCCTCACAGAACGGGTTCGTCACCGAGTGCTTCATCGATGAGATGGCGCATCTCGCGGGCAAGGATCCCTTCGAGTATCGGCGCGCGCTGCTGGCCAAGTCGCCGCGCCACAAGGCGGTGCTGGAGCTGGCGGCCGCGCGGGCGAACTGGGGGGCGCCGGCGCCGGCGGGTCGCGCGCGGGGCATCGCGGTCGCGTTCTCCTACGGCAGCTATGCGGCCCACGTGGTGGAGGCGTCGGTGGCCGCGGACGGCCGGGTGCGCGCGCACCGGATCGTTTGCGCCATCGACTGCGGTCTCGCGGTCAACCCGGACCAGGTCAAGGCCCAGATGGAGGGTGGGGCGGTCTACGCGCTCACCGCGGCGCTCTACGGTCAGATCACGGTGGACAAGGGGGGCGTGCAGCAGTCCAACTTCGACAACTATCCGATGATGCGCATCAACGAGATGCCGACGGTGGAGACGCACATCCTCGATTCGGGGGAGGCACCGGGGGGGCTCGGGGAGCCGGGAGTGCCGCCGGTGGCGCCCGCGCTCTGCAATGCGATCTTCGCGCTCACCGGGAAGCGGATCCGGAGGCTGCCGATCAGCGTGGAGGAGCTCAAGCGCGCCTGAGCCGGCGGCCCAGGGCGGATCGCCGCCGGCCCTACGGGCTCTTGGGTGAGGGCTCCGAAGTCGCGGCGGCGGGGACCGCCCTGGGCGCCGCGGCGCGCGCGGTGGCCTCCGCGTACTTCGTCCGGAGATCCTGCATCAGGGTCTGGTAGGACGACCCGCGGATGATCCGGTCGAACTGACCGCGGTAGTTCCCGACGAAGCTGACGCCCGAGACCGCCACGTCGTAGACGGCCCACCGCGCGCCGACCAGGTGGAGCCGATAATCCACCGGGATCTCCGAGCCGCGGCTGGTCACGATCTTCGAGCGGACGGTCGCGAACTCTCCGTCCACGGTCTCGCCG
>DATMMH010000426.1:0-13017 GCA_035569855.1 Candidatus Dormiibacterota bacterium | reverse complement strand
GCTGGTGGAGCAGGTGGTGCGCTCGATGGGCAAGGCCATCCGGCCCGAGCGCGTCCTGTTCGCGCGCGAGCTGCCGAAGACCCGCAGCGCCAAGATCATGCGCCGGGTGGTGCGCGCCACCTACCTCGGGCGCGACCCCGGCGATCTCTCCTCGCTCGACAATCCCGGCGGCGTCCGGGCCATCGCCGACGCCCTCTAGGTTAGGGCCGGCGCCGGCTCGGCGCGTCGAGGACGCCGGCCGCTACACCTCCCGCCTCCGCCGTGACAGGCCGAATGCGCCGACGATCAGGAGCACCATCACCAGCTGCGTGAGCACCCCCTGCCACGTCGGATACACCCCGAGCGAGGGGACGGTCGGCAGATCCAGCGGCCCGATGGGCAACGAGCCGGCCTGCTGCAGCGCCGCGATGCCCTTGCCCGCCAGCACCACCGCGAGCAGCGCCATGAGCGCGGCACCGACCCCGAAGAACCACCAGAGGGGCAGGCGCAAGCCCATTTTCAAGATGAGCCAGGTCAGCAGCACGAGCCCCGCCGCCGCGGCGAGGAAGCCCGCGCCCACCATCAGGTGGCCCGCCGGTCCCGCCTCGATCCAGAGCGCCTGGTAGAAGAGCACGGTCTCGAAGGCCTCGCGATAGACCGCGAGGAACGAGATCGACGCGAGCGCCCAGAGGGTCCGGCCGGAGAGCGCCGCCTGCACGCGGGTCTCGATGAACGTCTTCCAGCGCTCCGCGTGGGCATGGCGGTGCATCCAGAAGCCCACGTAGAGCAGCATCACCGCCGCCACCAGGGCGGTCACACCCTCGGTGACCTCGCGACTGGCCCCGCTCAGCGTCACCACGTAGGAGCTGGCCACCCAGGTCAGCGCGCCCAGGGCCAGCGCCGCGATCCAGCCGGCGTGGACGTAGCGGAGCGCCTCGCGGCGTCCCGACTTGATCAGCATCGCGACGAGCGCGGCCAGCACCAGGATGGCCTCGAGGCCCTCGCGCAGCAGGATGACGAGCGCGCTCGTGAAGGTGGTGACCGGCGAGAGCCGGGCCGCGTCCAGGCGCTGGCGCGCGGTGTCGAGCAGCGACGCGACGAGGTGCGCCTGCGTCTCGACCGTGTCCTTCGGGGCGCGGGATTGGAGCAGGGTTCGATAGCGCAACATCTCGGCCTCGACGCGGGTCTTGAGCCCGCTGTCGACCGCGCTCAGCGGGGCCTCGGCCAGCTCGAAGCCCTCGAGATAGCCCGTCACCGCGAGCTGGTGCGCCCGCGCCGCGTCCCCGTGACGGTAGGCGTCCAGGCTCTGCGCGAGAAGCCGCGCGCTGAAGTCGATGGGCGACTCGCGCCCGGTCCCGAGCGCGCCCGGCTCGGCCCGCAAGTAGGCCAGCACCGCGACGCCGTCGGCGCCCGCGCGCTCGGCCACGTCCCGGGGCGTGGCCATGACCAGCGCGCGCAGATCCGGCAGCTCGGTCCGGCCGACGCCGCGCTTCCAGAGCGCCGCGCCGCGCTCGGCCGCCTCGCCGCCCGCGGACAGCGTGGCCACGTGGAAGGCCAGCGCCCAGCGCTGCGCCTCGCCGAGCTGGGCAAATCCGGTCATCGCGGTGCCCTTGATGCCGAGGGTGATCGTGTTGTAGAGGCCGAACACGCTGTGCTGGCCCATGCGGGCGGGATCGGTCAGGTTGGCGGGCGGCGGGGTCAGGCCGCGCGCGGCCGCTCCGTCGCCCCGGCCGGCGGGGCCGTGGCAGGCCGCGCAGTACGTCGTGTAGTCGGCGGCCGCGGTCCGCGGATCCGGGATCTGCCGCGGGGTGACCGTGACGTCGTAGAGGTCGATGATGCGCCGGCGCAGATCCCCCGCGATCGCCGCCACCTCCTCGCCGGGATGCTTGTCGCGGATGGCGCCCACCAGACCCGCCGCGGTCGCCTCCAGCGCGGCCCGCTCGGGCCGGGCGGGCAGCCCGGCGATCATGGTGCGCACGGAAGCGGCGAACTCGAGCTGCTCGTCGTACTCGCCCTGGTCGAGGACCTTGCCGTCCTTCACCGCGCCCGGGTAGTCCACCCCCAGATAGTCGAGCGCGTGCAGGATGGGCGCGAACGGATCGAGCTCGGCGGCCGCGGCCGCCGACGCGGCGAGGCCGATCGCCGAGGCGAGGAGCGCGAGGACGGCGAGCCGGCGGGTCAGCGTGGCGACTCCCGCGGCGTGACCGTCGCCGTTCCGCCACCAGAAGCCGATCAGGGATGCGATCTGTGTCACGAGGCGTGAATGGCGTTACTTGGTCAGGATCAGCTTGTTCGCCTTCGTGATGTGCAGCCGGTATTCCTGACCGCGGTGGACGATGACGACTTCGCGATGTCCCCGGAACAGATCCGTGCTCGGGATCCGCACGGTGCGGGATCCGGGGATGACCTCCCGCCCGCCCGACGTGTCGCTGGGGTCCTCGATCACGTATCCTCTTCCTTGATCTGTTGCGAGAGATAGTGGGCCTCGCCCACCTGCTTGATCAGCTCCAGCTGCTCCTCGATCCAATCGATGTGGCCCTCCTCGGACTTGAGGATGCCTTCCAGCAGATCCCGGCTGCCGTTGTCGCCGAGACCGCGGCACTGCTCCACGCCTCCGTTGAGGGCGGCCACCGCCGCGCGCTCCAGCTCGAGGTCGAGCTTGAGCTGCTCGGGAACGGTCTGGCCCACGTTCACCTTGCCGAGCCGCTGGACGTTGGGCACGCCCTCGAGGTACAGGACGCGCTCGATGAGCCGGTCGGCGTGGCGCATCTCACCGATGGATTCTTCGCGGAGCTTCTTCCACAGGCGCTTGTAGCCCCAGTTCTCGCACATGCGCGCGTGGATGAAGTACTGGTTGATCGCGGTCAGCTCCGCGGTGAGGATGTCGTTGAGCAGGGTCACCACCTGGTCGTGCCCCTTCATGATGCGCCTCCGTGAGGACGTTAGTGGATTGCGCCAGCGTCACTATAGTGCCTCTCACGGGCTCGCTCGACCAGGGCTTCGATGAGATCGCAACAGGCGCGGCAGTCCCCGCCCGCGCCGCAGGTCCGCTCGATCTGATCGACGCTGTGCGCCCCGTCCGCGATGGCGGCCTCGACCGCGTGATCGGCGACGCCGCGGCAGAGGCAGAGGATCATCGGCGGGCTCTCCGGGGCGGGATCGGCGGCATCGTCATTCGGCGCGCTTTCCGTTCGTTATTAGGGCCGTGGTATCCAGCGCGTTAGGTATACCTAATCGAACGAGGCTCTGTCAACGACGATTTTGAGCGCGATTTCAGCGGGGATCCGGCGGGTCGGGCCGGGCGGCCCGGGGCTACAGCACGTGCAGCAGGGGACGCGCGCGGAGGGAGCCGGGTTCCCAGAAGCCGGTCGCGGTCAGCTCCTCGAGGGCCTTGGCCGGCTCGGTTGCCCGCATGACCGCGAGGGTATGGCCTTCGGGAAAGAAGCCGCCGAAGGCCATGCGCCCCGCGCCCCGGGCCTCGATCAGGGCGAACGAGGCCATCTCCACGTCCGGGGCCACGCCCTCGACCAGCATCACCAGCCGCGAGCCGTCGGTGACGAGCGGGGCCGGCTCCCAGGGCTCGAGGAACTGGGCGAAGCTCCGCGGGGCGTAGCCGGCCCACGCGCCGCTCGTGAAGTAGGGATCCTCCTCCACCAGCCGGCGCAGGTCGTCCGGCTGCTGGACGCGATAGAACACGTCGGCCCCGCGGCCGTCCGGAGTGGGGCCGCCCCCGATGATGAGACCGTGCGCGCGCAGACCCATCAGCCGGTCGAGGTGGGCCCGGCGATGCGGCTCGCGCTTCTCGAGGTAGCCCTCCGCGGTCGTCACCGCGACGTGATAGACGATCACGTGACCCAGCCGCCCGCGAACGGGATGACCTGTCCCACGAAGAAGTCGGCGTCCTCGGAGGCGAGGTAGACCGCGAGCCGGGCCGACTCCTCGCCGCGCGCGAGCCGGCCGGCCGGAATATGCTTCACCATCCGTTGCACCTTGATCGGATCGGCGGCGAGCGCGGGCGGGAAGTAGGTCGGGTTCTCCACGTAGTTCTGCGCGATCGCGTTGACCTGGATGCCGTCCCGGGCCACCTCGCGGCCCACCGCCTTGGTGAGCCCGTTGAGCCCTGCGCGCGCCGCGGTGTAGGCCGCGTAGTTGGCGAGACCGGGAATGCCGGCGGCCGACGACATGTTGATGATCTTGCCGCGACCCGCCGGGCGCATCACCCGGAGCGCCGCGCGCAGGCAGAAGAACGGCTCGTCGAGCAGGCGCGACTGCATCTCGCGCCACGCCGCGTCGCTGATCTGCTCGACCGGGCTGCCGGAGGGCGGGTGCGCGTTGTTGTTGACGAGCACGTCGAGCCGCCCGAAGCGCGCCACCACCGCCTCCACGACCCGGTCCGCCTCGGCGGAGCGGCTCAGGTCGCCGCTCAGCGCGAGCACGTCGCGGCCGAGACGCTCCGCGATGGCCACGAACGGCTTGAGCGCGGCCGGGTCGCGGTCGTGCAGCGCGAGCGAGGCGCCCTCGCGGGAGAACTCCTCGGTGATCGCGGGGCCCATGAAGTGGCTCACGTTGGTGATGAGAGCGACCTTACCGGTCAGCTTCATGGCTCCAAAGCCTACTCGGGGCTTCGCGACCGCGCAAGGCCATGGTAACGTGAGGGCGCGGGCAGGGAGGTGCCGTGGCCGTGGCGGAGCAATTGCTGGAATCGTTCAAGGCCCGCTACCCGTTTCCGCTCGACGCCTTCCAGCTCCGGGCAATCGACGCGATCCTCGACGGCAAGTCGGTGATCGTCTCGGCGCCCACCGGCTCGGGCAAGACCCTGGTCGCCGAGTTCGCCATTCACGCCGCGCTCCGCCGCGACCGTCGCATCGCCTACACCACGCCGCTCAAGGCGCTCTCCAATCAGAAGTACGCCGACTTCGGCCGCCAGTGGGGATCGGAGAACGTCGGCATTCTCACCGGCGACGTGAAGGTCAACGCGCGGGCGCCGGTGGTGGTGATGACCACCGAGATCCTCCGCAACATGTTCTACTCGGGCGGTCTCAACGGGCTCGACACCGTGGTGCTCGACGAGTGCCACTACATGGGCGACGAGGGGCGGGGGACGGTGTGGGAGGAGATCATCGTCAACTGCCCGAAGGACGTGGCGCTGGTGGCGCTGTCGGCCACCGTGCGCAACGTCACCGAGATCGCGGACTGGATCAGCCTGGTGCACCGGCCCATCGTGGCGATCACCCACCCGCACCGGCCGGTGCCGCTCCAGTACCTGGTGGCCGATCTCTCGGGCGAGATCCACACCTACGACGCGGTCCGCCACGGCAAGGTGCGGCTGCTCGGCGAGGAGCGCGAGGGCGGCTACCACGACCGCGGGCGCTGGTACACCCGCCGGGTGGTGGACCCCACCGTCATGCTCGACGAGCTGGAGAGCCGCGGCTGGTTGCCCGCCATCTACTTCATCTTCAGCCGCGCCGGGTGCGAGCGGGCGATGGAGACGGTCCTGGCCGAAGGCAAGCCGCTGCTCTCGCGCGAGCAGCAGGGCCAGGTCGACGGGGCCATCCGCGAGCAGATCACCGAGAGCCCGGCCATCGCGGAGTCGCCGCTCAACCAGACGATCTTCCAGGCCCTCGGCATGGGCGTCGGGCTCCACCACGCGGGCATCCTGCCCACCGTCAAGCGCTTCACCGAGCTGCTCTTCGAGCGCGGCCTCTGCAAGGTGGTCTTCGCCACCGAGACCATGTCGCTCGGCATCCACATGCCGGCCAAGAGCGTGGTGCTGCAGTCGTTGACCAAGCGCACCGACCGCGGCTTCCGCAGCCTCACCCACAACGAGCTGACCCAGATGGCGGGGCGGGCGGGGCGCCGCGGCATCGATCCCGAGGGCAAGTGCGTGATGGCCCTCGACGTGCGCGACGGCTTCGAGGACATGAAGCGCGTGGTGGACGGTCCCCCCGAGCCGGTGATGAGCCAGTTCAAGCTGGGCTACGGCTCGGTGGCGCTCCTGCTCTCCACCGGGCGCGATCTCGCCACCATCCGGCGCATCGTCGAGTCCTCCTTCGGCCAGTACCAGAACATGAAGCGCATTCGCGCGATGGAAGCCGACGTGCAGAGCCTGGAGATCGCGGTCGCCGACGGCCGCCACTTCGTGGCGCCGTGCGGGGATTTCGCGCGCATCGGCCGCTACCGGGCGCTGCGCTCCGAGGTCGAGGTGGCGCGGATGGCGCGCGGCAAGAGCGGGCGGCGCGGGCGCTCCGCGGCCGACGCGGAGCCGGGCCGCCTGGCCCTCGTCCGTCGCAAGAGCGGGGCGAGCCTCGGGCTGATCGTGGGGGTGGACCGGCGCCGGCACCGCAACCTGATCCAGGTGCTGCTGCCCCACGGCGGCACCGTCCACATGAAGGAAGGCAACGTGAAGCGGGTGTTCTGGCAGACCCCGCCGCTGCACGTGCCGCGGGACTGGGAGCACCGCACGCGCGGGCTCACCGAGCAGCTGGAGCGCCTCGCGGTCGGCGAGCTGGTGGAGCGCGAGCGGAGCCACGGCCCCGAGGGCGCGCTCGCCGCGATCGAGTGCCACCGTTGCCCGTGGGGCTCGCAGAACCGGTGCGAGCAGGTCTGGAAGGGCGTCGAGGGCGTGGAGCGCCAGCTCGCGCAGAAGACGGAGATGCTCGACACCTTCCGCAACGCGTACTGGCAGGAGTTTCTCCGAGTCGTCGAGGTGCTCGAGCGCTTCGGCGCGGTGCAGGACGCCAAGCTGCTGGCCAAGGGCCAGCTCATAGCGGGCTTGCGCCACGACAACGAGCTGCTGGTCGCGGAGATGGTGGACCGAGGCGTCCTCGCCGACACCACCCTGGCCGAGGCCGCCACCCTCTGCTCCTGCCTGATCGAGGAGGCGCGCTCGGGCGATGCGGCGGTGGCCCGCCTGTTCCTCAAGAAGCGCCCCAAGCTCAAGCGCAGGCTCCAGGATCTCGAGTCCCTCGCCCAGACCGTCCTCGAGGTCCAGCGGCGGCACCAGCTCCCGATGCCGGTCGGGGTCTCCACCGGCTTCATGCCCTCGGTCTTCCGCTGGGCCTCCGGCGAGGACGACTGGGCCGCCATCGTCGAGGAGTCGTTCGGAGGCCACGAGGGGGACCTGATCCGCGCCATGCGCCGGCTGATCGACGTGCTGCGTCAGCTCGCGGAGGCGCCCGAGGTCGAGCCCGCGCTCGCCGCCCTGCTGAGCCGGGCCGCCCGGGTCATCGACCGGGGCATCGTGCTCGAGTCCGCCCTGATCTGATCGTCCGCGATTTGCCGGCCGGCGGGGACCTCCGCTATATAATGGTGACGCGATGAAATGGATCGGACCCTCGTCGTGGCTGGCCGCCGCGGTGATGCTGGCCGCGGGTTGCGCGGCCACCGAGCCCACCCTCGAGCGGACGAGCCGCGGGCCGAGCGCGGAGGAGTTCTTCGTCCAGCAGTCCGTCGCGACCAACGGACGCCAGCCCTCCTTCGACGAGAAGCGGGTCTGGATGAACCAGATGGACGACAAGGTCTCCAAGTACGTTCGCGATCACCCGGAGCTCGAACAGACGTCACGCTACACCGAGTTCCGTTTCTGGCGGCAGGTCTCGCCCGGCAGCACGCCCGACGAGGTGAAGATCCTCCTGGGCGAGCCGCGTGAGCAGACCGTCGACCCCGCGCTGATGAGCTCGCTCGGCGAGCAGCACTGGGTGAGCCTGCGGACGACCGCGAAGGAAGCGTGGGTCTATCCGCTCGGCTGGGTGGTGTATTTCGACGACAAGAAAGAGGTCGTCGACATGCTCCGCAAGGTCTCGCCGCTCCAAATTCGCGAAGAGTAGCCGCGTGCTACACTTGGGCGTCCGCGAGGATGCCCATGCCGAGTGCCGCCCTCACGTGGATCGAGCCGGGAGCGAGCGCCACCCTTGTCTGGCACGGCGCGGTGGCCCCCGGTCCCGGTGCCCATCGGCTCTACTCCGTCTCCGGTCCCGCCTTCGAGCAGCCGCCCCCGTCCCCCTACTTCATCCTCGCCCCCGCCGAGGACGACGCCTTCGCGGCCCATCTCTACCGAGGACGGGCGACACTTCCCGACCTGCGCGCGTTCCTCTCCCGCTGCCGGATCGCGCGCGGCGCCTTCGTGGAGGAGATGCAGTACCTGGCCGCGGCCGAGGAGACGCCGGTGCTGCCGCTCCTCGATGAGTGGCACGCGGCGCCCGACCGGCCGCTCCTGCCCTACCTCGACGACATCAACGCGTTCCTGCCCGGCGCGGCGCCGCTCTACGTGACCGCGGAGGCCCACGCGGCGGCCCGGCGCGAACCCCAGCAGTTCACCACCGCCTGGGTGTGCGACGAGTGCGGCGAGGCCGAGGACGCGGGGGTGTTCTTCTGGACCGCGCACCGCGACCGGACCGTGCGTGTCTGCTTCCTCATCCACAACGACGCCGGGACCTGGACCTGCCGGCTCCACCCGTTCGAGTTCGCGAAGGAGACCGCATGATCCGCTCCGCTCTCTCGGTGACCAAGCACGTTCCCTCGACCGCGCGCGCCCTGGTGGCGGCCGAGCATCCGCTCGGCGCCGAGGTGGGAGCGTCCATTCTGGCGCGCGGCGGCAACGCGGTGGACGCGGCGGTGGCGACCGCGTTCGCGATGACGGTGGTGGAGCCGTTCATGTCCTCGGTGGCGGGCGGCGGCACCATGCTCGTGCACATGGCCCGGCGCGCCGAGACGGCGGTCATCGACTTCAACGTGCAGGCGCCCGCGGCCTGTCACGAATCCTGCTTCGAGCTGGGCGACGGCGTGGCGCAGGCCCTGTTCCCGTGGCGCCGGGTGGTCGACGATGCGAACAACTTCGGCCCGAAGTCGGTGGCGATCCCGGGCTCGGTCGCCGGCCTGTGCCTGGCGCTGGAGCGCTTCGGCACGATGGACCTCGCCGACGTGCTGGCCCCCGCGATCGAGCTGGCCGAGCGGGGCTTCGAGGTGGATTGGTACGTCACGCTGACGATCGCGCCGCACTGTCAGGAGCTGGCCGCCTTCCCGGAGACCGCGCGCGCCTACTTGCGGGACGGCCACTACGTGCATCGCCCGGCCGGGCTCGCCGCCGCCGACGTGCTGCGCCAGCCGGATCTCGGGCGCAGCCTGCGCCTCATCGCCAAGGACGGGCCGAGCGCGTTCTATCGCGGCGCGATCGCCCAGGCCGTCCACGAGGAGATGTCGGCCACCGGCGGCTTCCTCCGCAAGAGCGATCTCGAGGCCTACGCGCCGCGCGTGGTCGAGCCGCTCACCGTGAAGTACCGGGGGCTCGATCTGGCCTTCTCGCCCGGAGCCACCGGCGGGCCGACCGCGGTGGAGACGCTGAACATCCTCGGCCAGTTTCCGTCCCCCAAGGTGGGCTACGAGACCCCGGGTGGCCTCCACCTGCGCGCGGAGGCGCTGCGCTACGCGTTCCTCGACCGGTTCCGCCACCTGGCCGATCCGCTCGCGGTGCGCGTGCCGTGGCGCGGGCTGGCCTCGCGCGAGCACGCCGCGGAAGTGGCGGCGGCGCTCCGGGCGCGCGGACCGCGCAGCGAGGCCAAGCTGCCGGACGCGTGGGCCCACGACGCGGCCGTCGCCGGCCTCGGGCGCGGCAAGGGGCAGGCTCCGCGCGGCCGGCGCCGGCTGGCCACCGAGGGCGGCGATTGCACCACTCACATCTGCGCGGTGGACCGCCAGCGCAACATGGTCTCGCTCACCAACACCGCGGTCTCGCTCTTCGGCTCGCGCATGGTGGTGCCCGGGACCGGGATCCTGCTCCAGAACGGCATGCTCTGGTTCGACCCCGAGCCCGGGCGCGCCAACTCGGTCGCCGCGGGCAAGCGCCCGGTGGTCAACATGGTGCCGGCGCTCGGCTTCAAGCAGGGCGAGCCCTATCTGACGGTGGGCGCCCCGGGGGGACGCAAGATCGTCTCGGCCATCCCGCAGGTGATCGCGAACATCGCCGACGGCGGCGACACCCCGCAGGAAGCCATCGAAGCGCCGCGCCTGCACACCGAGGGCGGCGAGCTCTGGGTGGACGATCGCGTGGGAGAGCGGAATCTGGCGGCGCTCCGGAAGATGGGCCACGACGTGGCGCCGAAGCACCAGGTCTACGGCACGCTCTATTTCTCACGCCCGGTGGCGATCCGGATCGGCCGGCGCGGACTCGAGGCCGGGATGGACCCGCTCTGCGCGGCCGCCGCCGCGGGCGTCTGACCCGAACCGAGCGGAGGGGATCCCATGGCCGAGATCAGTCTGACCGCCGCGTTTTCCAGCGTCCCCGCGCCCGAGCAGGAGGCGATCAAGCGTCTTCTGACCGAGACCATCGAGCAGCTCGCCCAGGAGGATCGGAGCTTCACGCGGGCGCGCGTGGTCTTCACCGAGTCGGACGAGCGATGCGGGCTCAGCGCCGAGCTCGACGGGGTGAAGAAGGAGGGCGTGCCGCTGTCGATCGACATCGAGCAGCTCGAGGACGCCCAGACGGGCGCGGGTGCCCGCGCTCAGCTGAAGGAGGCGCTCCGGCTGTATTTCCGGCGGGTGATGGGCAAGTGACCACCGGCCCGGGAGCCGTCGACGCGGGGACGCTGCTCTTTCTCTACGGGGGCGCCGTCTTCAAGGTGCCCGACGGCGTGCAGCCGCCCAAGGCGGGCTCGCTGCTGTTCTGCCGCCACCTCTCGGTGCGGCCCGGTGATCACGTGCTCGAGATCGGGACCGGGATCGGGCTCGCCGCGGTGATGACCGCGCGCGCGGGGGCCCGGGTCATCGCGACCGACCTCGTCCCCGCGGCCGTGCAGTGCGCCCGCGAGAACGCCCTGCTGAACGGCGTCGCCGACCGGATGGAGGTGCGGCTCGGCGACGGCTTCGAGCCGGTGCGGAGGCAATCGTTCGACATGATCTGCACGAGCCCGCCCCAGATGCCCACGCCACCCGACCGCGAGCGGGCCGACGCGACCGCCGCGGCCGACAACGGTGGCCGCGACGGGTGGTCGCTCCTCGACCGGGTGATCACGGATGCCCCGGCGCACCTCGCGCCGGAGGGGCGGCTGGTGTTCACGCTCTTCGGCTTCCTCGGCATCAAGACCGCGCTGGCGAAGCTCACCCGGGTCGGTCTCGAGCCCTCGGTGATCGGGCGGGAGACCCAGCCGTTCCCGCGCATCGGCTACGAGCGGATCGAGCACATCCGGGCCCTCGACGTCGAGGCCGCGCTGCCGCGCACCGCGCTGCCCACCACGGTGGAGCGCTACGTCGTTCAAGGAGCGAAGACTCGATGAAGACCGCCCGTCGCCTGATCGTCAACGCGGACGACTACGGCCTGACCGCCGGCGTGAGCCGCGGCATCCTGCAAGCGCACCGCGACGGCATCGTCACGAGCACCACGCTGCTCGTGAACCGGCCGGTCGAGCGCGCCCTGATCGACGAGCTGAAGGCCTCGGGGATGGGCGTCGGGCTCCACATGAACCTCACCCTGGGGCCGCCGGTGGCGCCGCCGAAGCGCGTGGCCTCGCTCCTGGACGGCGAGGGGCGCTTCGTGCGCGACGCGCGGGAGGCGGCCCGGCGCGCCCGGCCGGACGAAGCGCGCATCGAGCTGGGCCTGCAGATCGACGAGTTCCGGAAGATCATGGGCCGGTTCCCCACCCATCTCGATTCGCACCATCACGTCGGGCGGCAGGAGCCGATCCTGGAGCTGGTGCTGGACTTCGCGCGCGCCATCAAGGTGCCGGTGCGCACCCAGGACGACGAGGTGCGGGCGATCGCCCGGCGGCTCTCGCTCAAGACCCCGGATCACTTCATGGGCGAGTCGGGCCCGGACGCCTACTGGTCGCCGGACCGCGTGCTCGCGCACCTGCGCGAACTGCCGGGCGGGGTAACCGAGTTCATGACCCATCCCGGGTACTTCGACGACGATCTCGCCTACAGCCGGTACGGTCGCCAGCGAGAGACCGAGATGAGCGGCCTCACCGATCCGCGGGCGCGCGCGCTGATCGAGCAGGAAGGGATCCGGCTCATCCACTTCGGCGAGCTGTGATCACGATCGGAGTGGACGTGGGGGGCACCACCGTCGCGGCCGGTCTGGTGGGACCCGACGGGCAGGTGCTGGAGCACTGTCAGGCGCCCACGCATGTGCGTGGCGCCGGGACCGCGCTCGCCACCATCGAGGCGTTGCTGGAGCGCCTGTGCGACATCGCGCGGGCGCGCGGGGTGGCGATCGCGGGGGTCGGCATCGGCGTGCCGGGCACGGTAGACGCGGAGCGTGGCGTGGTGGGCGTGGATGTGCACTACGCCCCCGAGCTGGCCGGCGTGCCCCTCGGCGATCGGCTGGCTGGTCCGCTCTCGGGCGTGCCGGTCTTCGTGGACAACGACGTCAACGCGCTCGCGCTCGCCGAGTGGACGTGGGGCGCCGGGCGCGGTGCGCGATCGCTCGTGATGCTCGCGCTCGGCACCGGCGTCGGCGCGGGCATCATCCTCGACGGTCGCCTGCATCGCGGCCAGGCCGGTTTCGGCGGAGAGCTGGGGCACGTTCCGATCGACTTCGACGGTCGGCCCTGCGTCTGCGGCGGCCGGGGCTGTCTCAAGAGCTACGTCTCCGGGACCGACATCGCGCTGCGGGCCACCGAGCGCCTCGGGCGGCCGACCAGCGCCGCGGAGGTCTTTCGTCTCGCCGCCGGTGGTGACGCGGCGGCCGACGAGGTGGTCGCGGAGGTCTGCCGCGCCCTCGGCGCGGGGCTGGCCATCATCGTGAACGGGCTCAACCCGGAGCGGATCCTGCTCGCCGGGAGCGTGGCCAAGTCGCTGCGCCCGATCGAGGCGCGGCTGCGCGCGAGCCTCGCCGGCTACGCGTTCGCACAGGCGCTGGCCGCCACGCGTCTCGAGATCCTGGCCCAGGACAAGGACGCCACCGTTCGCGGCGGCGCGGCGCTGGTCGGCTACGAAACGCATCGACGGAGGACGGCGACGTCATGAAGGCATCACGCTCCACGGAGCGGGATCAAGGTGATGCTCAAGCCCTGAGGCTGGCACACCGCTTGCTCCTTTAGATCCGTA
>DATMMH010000425.1:0-2586 GCA_035569855.1 Candidatus Dormiibacterota bacterium | reverse complement strand
GGAGGTCGCTGGTTCAAATCCAGTCGCCCCGACCATTTTTTCTCGAGCCGTTGCCGGAGCCGCGATGGGTGTCACGGGACTGCGCAGCGCCGCCGAGATCGTCGTCGAAGGGCGGGTACAAGGAGTCGGCTACCGCGACTTCGTCCAGCGCAAGGCGAGCTCGCTCGGCCTGACCGGTTACGTGATGAACCTGAAGAATGGCCGGGTGCGCGTACGGGTGGAAGGCGGGCGCGACCTCATCGAGGAGCTCATGCACGACCTGGAGAAGGGCCCGCCGCTGGCACGGATCGAGCGCCTGTCGGTCACGTGGCGCCCCCTGACGGGACGGTACAGCTCGTTCTCGATCCGCTACGCGGAGTTCGACCCGTGAGGTGTCCCGGCGGGCGGGCCCGCTGGGCAGCCCGCCGTGGGCTCCTCGTACCCGCCCTCGCGGTCGCCTTCCTGGTCGTCCTCGGCTTCGCCGCGCACGCGCAGTCCAGGCCCCCGAGATCCGAGCAGGTCCCGTCGCCGACGTGGAGCCGTGCACCCCGGGACCCGGCCTCGACGAGCGCCGGGTCCGGCAACACCGCCGCCGCGCCGAAGGCCTCGCGGCGCACGAAGGCGGCCCCGCCGGCGCCCTCCGCGTGCAACCACACCGTCCGCGCCGGCGAGTCGATCAGCCGGATCGGGGCGCGCTACAAGGTCTCCCGGGCGTCGCTGATCGCGGCCAACCAGCTCGTGAACCCGCATACGCTCCGGGCCGGCCAGCACCTGATCGTGCCAGATTGCCGGCCGCCCGTGCAGGCGGCGCGGGCCGAGCCGCCGGTTCTCACGCCTGCCGTCGATGGCAGCGTCACCAAGCGAGTGGGCCCGCTTCGCATCCTGACCAAGCTGGTGCTGGCGGAGCCGGACTTCCAGGGCGCCAGCATCCCCCTGGTCTGGCCGGTCGAGGGCCCCGTCATCTCCGCATTCGGCCAGCGCCCGCGCGGCGGCTGGCACGCCGGCATCGACATCACCGCGGAGCTGGGCTCCCCGGTGCACGCGGCCGCCGCCGGTACCGTCGCGTACGCGGGCTGGATCCGCGCCTACGGCATGGTCGTGAAGATCGACCATGTCAATGGATTCACCACCCTTTACGCCCACAACCTGAAGAATTTGGTCGAGCCCGGTGAGGACGTCGAGGCAGGCCAGGTCATCGCCGCCGTCGGGCGTAGCGGTCACGCCACCGGCCCCCACGTCCACTTCGAGGTGCGGCGCGACGGCAAGGCCTACAATCCGCTCCACCTGCTGGACGCCTCGGACCACTCGCCGGTGTTCGAGGACGACGTGGCCGCCTCCAGCTCCGAGCACGACTCCCACGAGTGAGCCAGGATGCCGCCGGAACCCGAGGCCGCCGATGAGCTGGAGGGAGGCGACGAGCCCCTCGAGACCCTCCTCGAGCGCGATCCCGCCGACCTCGCCGAGAGGCCGGACGACCCGAAGGCCTCCGAGCGCAGCCGCGAGCTGATCGCGCTCTACCTGCAGGAGATCTCCCGCGTCAAGCTGCTCACCGGGGAGGAAGAGCAGACGCTGGCCCGGCGCGTCCAGGCTGGCGACGCGGAGGCCGAGCGCCAGCTGGTCGAAGCCAACCTGCGGCTGGTGGTGAAGATCGCGCGGCGGTATCTGCATCGCGGCCTCTCGCTCCTCGACCTGATCGAGGAGGGCAACGTGGGGCTTCTCCACGCGGCGCGCAAGTTCCAGCCCGATCGCGGCACGCGCTTCTCCACCTATGCCACGTGGTGGATCCGCCAGGCGGTGGTGCGCGCGCTCGCCAACCAGGCGCGCACGATTCGGCTCCCCGTCCACGTCGAGCTGCTGCTCTCGCAGTATATGAAGCAGCGCAACGCGTTGACCCAGAAGCTCGGCCGGCCGCCAACCACCGAGGAGGTGGCCGCCGCGATGGGTCGGCCCGCCGCGCAGCTCGAGCAGCTCGAGAGCCTGCGCCTGCATCCGGTCTCGCTCGACAAGCCGGCCGGGACCGACCGCAAGGGCAACCTGGGCGAGACCGTCGAGGACCCGAACGCGATCGCGGGCGCGGACGTGGGCGCGGTGCTCCGCGCGCGGGCGGACCTGGCCGGCGTGCTCCAGGACCTGCCCGATCGGGAGCGCACGGTGGTGACGCTGCGCTTCGGCCTGGCCAACGAGCCGGCGATGACGCTCGAGGCCATCGGCGCGCGGTTGGGGCTGACGCGCGAGCGCATCCGGCAGATCGAGGTGGCCGCGCTCGAGCGGTTGCGGCGGCTGCTGGCGGCGCGCAACGTCGAGCCCACGGACCTGCTGTGAGCCCGCAGGGCAAGAAGCTCAGCGAGGTGGTGCGCGAGCTGCGTGAGCGCCAGGGCCTGACCCAGGCCCAGCTCGCCGAGCGCGCCCAGATCGCGATGAGCTATGTCACGCTGATCGAGTCGGGGCAGAAGGTGAACCTCTCCCCGTCGGCGGTCGGGCGCCTGGCCCGCGCCCTCGCGGTGCCGACGAAGACGCTGACCGAGATCGAGAGTTAGGCGGGAGCGCGCATCGAGAAGACCGTGATCGGGTAGAGGCAGTAGTAGTCGGCGCTGCGCAGCACGTTGG
>DATMMH010000424.1:0-12821 GCA_035569855.1 Candidatus Dormiibacterota bacterium | reverse complement strand
CTGAATCAGGGGCTGAATCAGGGGCTGAATCAGGGGCTGAATCAGGGGCTGAATCAGGAGGCCGCCGGTGACCGGAACGAGCGCCAGCGCTCCTCGGCCTGCGCAAATCCGGGGCCGCGGTCGATCAAGGGCAGATCGCGGGCACGCCGGGCGCGCTCTTCCTGGGTAGCCGTCTTGTCCACCTCGAGCGTCACCGGATCCACCGTCACCCCGTAGTCGTCGAGCGCCCCGCGCGGCGTCACGAAGCCGCGCGCCACGTCCTGGCGGACGCGCTCGGGCTCGCGGGCCAGCGGGTCGCCCCATCCGCCGCCGCCGCAGGTCTCGAGCCGGAGCAGGTCGCCGCGCTCGAGCACGATGCCGTCGCCCAGGGCGGGCAGCACGCGCTCCCTGGGCGTGCCCGGATTCAGGACGATCCGCCCGGTCCGGCCCGCCTCGCCGCCCGCCACCCCGTACGGCGCCACCACGGTGTTCTCCATGCGCGTGGCCAGCTCGGCCCGCTCGGCCAGCACGCGCACGTCACGCACCACCCCGGTGCCGCCTCGATGAAGCCCCGGGCCGCCCGAGTCCGGCCGCACCGCGTAGCGCTCCACCCGCAGGGGAAAGTCGCGCTCCACGTACTCGACCGGGTAGTTCTCCTGCGCGATGTAATAGATGACGTCCACCCCGTCCGCGAAGGGCCGGGCGCCGAGCCCGACCCCGAGGCCCTCGATGCAGAGAATGGGCCGCTGGCGCGCGGCGTCCCAGGCGCGGAAGTAGTAGAGCACGTAGACCGGCGAGCCCGCCGGCACGTGGCCGCCGTTGGCCTGGGCGAGGGTGCCGAAGATACACGACATGACGCGGAAGCGCGTGTTGGCGCGCATCCCGAGCGGCGCCGGGAAGCGCGGCTTGAGAATGCTGCCCTCGCGGGCGATCCACTCGTCGAGGTTGCGCAGCAGTCCCTCGTTGACCTCCAGGTCCGGGTCGAGCGACTGCAGATACCGGCCGAAGGCGATGCGCAGCAGCCCCGGATTGGTCGTGAAGTTGATCGGGCCCCGCGCCTGGTCGTCCGAGCGCGAGCCGTCGAGGCTGACGTGATCGCCCGCGCGCTTGAGCGTCAGGTCGATGCGGTAGGGCCGCTCCTCGGCTCCCCCGTCGCTGTCGAGGAAATCGTGGAAGCGCCACTCCCCCGCCGGCACCAGCCCCAGGAACAGCTCGCGCGCCCGCGCCGCGGTCTGCGCGATGCACTCATCGAACGCGGCGAGCACGGTGTCCGCGCCGTAGCGCGTGCAGAGCTCGCCCAGCCGCGTCTCGGCGAGATGGCAGGACGCCATCATGGCCCGGGTGTCGCCCTCGACCAGGTCGGGCAGCCGCGAGTTGCGCAGGAAGATGCGGTAGGCCTCGTCGTTGAGCTGGCCTTCGCGGACGATTCGCACGGGAGGCACGAGGACTCCCTCGTGGTAGATCTCGGTGGCGTGCGGCGAGATCGAGCCGGCCCGCAGGCCACCGATGTCCTGGTAGTGCCCGAAGGTCGTGGTGAAGGCGACGAGCCGGCCGTCGTGGAAGACCGGCGCGGTGAAGACCATGTCCTGGTGGTGCTGGACCGCGCCGTCGGAGAGGTACGGGTCGTTGTACCAGTAGACGTCGCCCGGGCGCATGGACTCGAGCGGATAGGTGCGGAGGATCGGCGCGAGCATGCCCGGCCCGCTCCCCGAGATGTGGCAGGCCACGATCCGGCCCTGGGTGTCGAAGATGCCGACGAAGTAGTCCTTCTTCTCCTTGATGAAGGGCGACATCGCGCAGCGCTCCATCAGGAGCTCCATGTCGCGGATCGCGGAGGCGAGGCTGCCGCGGACGATCTCGAGCGTGATGGGGTCCACCCGCGGCACGGCGGTCTCAGGCATGGGCGCGCTCCAGGAGGATGTTGTGGGCCGCGTCCACGCGGGCCCGGAAGCCGGGGGCGATCAGCGGCGTGGCGTCGTCCTGCTCGATGATCGTCGGGCCCTCCCAGGCCATGCCGGGCGCGAGGGCGCGGCGCGCGTAGCAGGGGGTGGAGACGAAGCCCGCGCCGCGGAAGTAGACCGGCCGGTAGCCGGTCAGCGCGTCGGCGAGCCGGCCAGCGGCCGCGTCGGGGGGGCGGCGCTCGCGATGGGGCAGCGCGCCCACCGCGGTGACCCGGAGGTTCACCAGCTCGACGGGGGCCTTGGGCAGGTCGTAGCTGTAGAGCCGCCGATGCTCGGCGTGGAAGGTGGCGACCAGCTCCTGTAGGCGCGAGACGGTGACTGCGCCCTCTCCGAGCGGGCAGGTCAGCTCGAAGCTCTGGTGCTCGTAGCGCAGATCCGCCGCGCGCTCGAAGCGCTGGCGCTCGCGTGGTACCTGCTCGACGTCGAGCCATGCGCAGCCCTGGCGCTCGAGCTCGCTCCACGCCGCCTCGAGCCCGGCCACTGCACCGCCCGCCTCCGCGGGCCGACGGTCGGCGGTCCCGACCGTGCGGACGAAGGTCGAGCGGATGTCGGTGTCGAGCAGCCCCCACGTCGAGAGCACGCCGGGCCGGGACGGGACGATCACGGTCGGGATGTCGAGCAGCTCGGCGAGGCGGCAGGCGTGCAGCGGCCCGGCCCCGCCGAAGGCGACCAGCGCGAAGCGCCGGGGATCGTGGCCGCGGCCCACCGACACCGTGCGGATGGCGCGGGCCATCGCGTTGTCCAGGATCTCGATCACGCCCGCGGCGGCATCCTCCGCTCCCAAGGCCAGCGGCCGGCCGATGCGCGCGGCGACCGCGTCGCGCGCCGCCGCGACGTCGAGCGGCAGCTCGCCCCCCAGCAGCGCGGGCGGGATGCGGCCCAGCACCAGGTGGGCGTCGGTGACGGTGGGCTCGGTGCCCCCGCGGCGATAGCACACCGGGCCCGGCTCGGCGCCGGCGCTGCGCGGGCCCACCGTGAGGCGTCCCGCGCTCGTCACGGCCGCGATCGAGCCGCCGCCCGCGCCGATGGTGTGGATGTCCACGATCGGCAGCTTGAGCGGGAACGGGCCGATCATGCCGTCCTTGGTGACCTCGGGGCGGCCCTCGCGCACCAGGCAGATGTCGGCGCTGGTGCCGCCCACGTCGATCGAGATGATGTCGCCGAAGCCCGCGGCGCGGCCGACCGCCACCGCGCCGACCACGCCCGCCGCGGGCCCCGAGAGCACGGTCTGCACCGGCTGGCGCACGCAGGTGGCCGCGCTGGTCACGCCGCCATCCGACTTCATGATGAGCAGCGGCGCCTGGACGCCCTCCACGTCGAGCGCCGCCCGCAGCACGCGCACGTAGCGGCTCACCGGCGGCATCACCGCCGCGTTCAGCGCGGTGGCCATGGTGCGCTCGAACTCGCGGAACTGGGGCAGCACCTCCGACGAGAGCGACACCAGGACGCCCGGATACTCCTCGGCCAGGATCGCGGCCATGCGCTGCTCGTGGGCGGCGTTGGCGTAGGCGTGGAGGAACACCACCGCCACCGCCGGGATCGCCAGGTGGGCGAGCTGCCGCGCCAGCGCGCGCGCCCCCGCCTCGTCGAGCGGGATCCGCACCGAGCCGTCCACGTCGAGCCGCTCGGAGACCTCGAACACCCGGTCCGGGGTGATGGGCCGGGCGGGCTTGGACCAGCCGTAGAGATTGCCGTGTCGCGGGATGTCGTGCCGGCCGATCTCGAGCACGTACTTGAACCCGGCGGTGGTCACCAGCGCGGTCGGTGGGGTCTTGCCCTCCAGGATCGCGTTGGTCGCGGTGGTGGTGCCGTGGAAGACGCGCAGCACGTCCGCGGGCGCGCGGCCGGCGAGGGCCAGCACCTTGCGGACCGCGGTGATGAAGCCGGCGGAGAGATCGCCGGGGGTCGACGGCGTCTTCGCCACCCAGACGGAGCCGGTGGCGGCGTCGGTGAACGTGATGTCGGTGAAGGTCCCGCCTACGTCGACGGCGAGCGTACAGGTCTTGGTCACGGGCCCGCCCATTGTAGACCCGGCCTAGGCCGTAGGAAAGGCACCCGGCCCCCGGCAAACTCCAAACCGTCTGCTACACTTCCACCAGCGACCGAGGCGGCCCGGACGCCCTGAGCCGGAGCCGCGTTCTCGTCCAAGCATATGGAATTCAAGGACTACTACAAGACCCTGGGGGTCGAGCGGACGGCCGACGACAAGGCGATCAAGACCGCCTATCGAAAGCTCGCCCGCAAGTACCACCCGGACGTCAACCGCGGCAACGCCGAGCGCTTCAAGGAGATCAGCGAGGCCTACACGGTCCTGTCCGATCCCGAGAAGCGGAAGCGGTACGACACGCTCGGACCCGACTGGGAGCGCTACGCCCAGGCCGGCACCGGCGCGGGGGCGGGTGCGGGCGGCCGCTCGCCGTTCGAGGGGCGCAACGTGCGCTTCACCCAGGAGGGCGACGCGGGAGGCTTCTCGGATTTCTTCCGCACGATCTTCGGCGATGTGGGCGGCCGCGCCGGCGCCGGCCGCGGGGGAGCCACCGAGTTCGAGTTCTCGGATCTGGGGGACCTGGGCGGCGGCTTCGGTCCGGCTGGTGGGCGCGGGAGCGACGTCGAGGCGGGCATCGAGCTGACGCTGGAGGAGGCCTTTCAGGGCACGCGCAAGGCGGTGTCGCTGGAGCTGGACGAGCCCTGCCCGGAGTGCGGCGGGTCCGGCAACGTCAACCGGCGGCCCTGCCCCCGCTGTCGCGGCGGCGGCTGGGTCAAGGCCACGCGCAATCTCGACGTCAAGATCCCCGCCGGCGTGGACACCGGCTCGCGCGTGCGGGTGGCCGCGGAGGGGGCGGGCGGTGGCAGCGGTGATCGCCGCGCGCGCGGCGACCTCTTCCTGCGCGTGACCGTGGCGCCGCACCCTCGGTTCACCCGCAAGGGCGACGACCTCGAGATGGACCTGCCCCTGCCGGTGACGGTGGCCGCGCTCGGCGGCGAGGTCTCGGTGCCCACCCTCAAGGGCCAGGTCTCGATGAAGATCCCGGCCGAGACGTCGAGCGGCAAGACGTTTCGGCTCCCCGGCTACGGGATGCCGCACCTCAAGGGCGGCGGGGCCGGCGACCAGTACGTGAAGGCCCAGATCGTGATACCGACCGGGCTCAGCCCGAGAGAGAAAGAGCTATTCCAGGAGCTGAAGAAGCTCAGACCGGAGACCAATTGAGATGAAGCTGGACAAGCTGACCGTCAAGGCCCAGGAAGCCATCCAGGCCGCGCAGTCGCTCGCCGACCAGGGCAACCATCAGGCCATCGAGCCCGAGCACCTGCTGCTCGCGCTGCTGCAGCAGCAGGAAGGCGTAGTGGGCCCGCTGCTCGCCAAGCTGGGCGCGCGAGCGGACGCGCTCACCCGCCAGGTGCAGGCGGAGATGGACAAGCTGCCCAAGGTCAAGGGGGGCGGGCGCCAGTACGCCTCGCCGAGATTCGAGGGCGTGATCAACCGGGCGTGGGAGGAGGCCGAGCGCCTCAAGGACGAGTACGTCTCGACCGAGCATCTGCTGATCGCGATCGCCCAGGAGAAGGGCGGCGCCACCGCGCGGATCCTGTCCTCGGCGGGCGTGACGCCGGAGGCGATCTATCGCGCCCTGGTGGAAGTGCGCGGGAGCCAGCGGGTGACCGATCCCAATCCGGAGGACAAGTATCAGGCGCTCCAGCGCTACTCGAAGGACCTGACCGAGCTGGCCCGCAAGGGCAAGCTCGACCCGGTTATCGGCCGCGACGAGGAGATCCGCCGTGTGGTGCAGGTGCTCTCGCGCCGCACCAAGAACAACCCGGTGCTGATCGGCGAGCCCGGGGTGGGCAAGACCGCGATCGTCGAAGGGCTCGCCCAGCGCATCGTCGCCGGCGACGTTCCCGAGGGGCTCAAGAACAAGCGCCTCGTCGCGGTGGACATCGGGGCCATGGTGGCCGGCTCGAAGTACCGCGGAGAGTTCGAGGACCGGCTCAAGGCGGTGCTGCGAGAGATCACCGAGTCCAACGGCGAGATCATCTGCTTCATCGACGAGCTGCACACCCTGGTGGGCGCGGGAGCGGCCGAGGGCGCGGTGGACGCGGCCAACATGCTCAAGCCGGCCCTGGCCCGCGGCGAGCTCCGCTGCGTGGGTGCCACCACGCTCGACGAGTACCGCAAGCACATCGAGAAAGACCCTGCGTTGGAAAGGCGCTTCCAGCCGGTGATGGTGCGGGAGCCGTCGGTGGAGGACACCATCGCGATCCTGCGCGGCCTCAAGGAGAAGTACGAGGTCCATCACAAGGTCAAGATCAAGGACTCGGCGCTGGTCGCGGCCGCGGTGCTCTCGCACCGCTACATCGCGGACCGCTTCCTGCCCGACAAGGCCATCGATCTGGTCGACGAGGCGGCCTCCCGGCTGCGCATCGAGATCGATTCGATGCCGGTCGAGCTCGACGAGACCCGCCGCCGCATCATGCAGCTCGAGATCGAGCGGGTGTCGGTGGCGCGGGAGTCGGACGACGCCTCCCGCGAGCGGCTGGCCCGCCTGGACGCGGAGCTGGCCGACCTCCGCGAGAAGTCGTCGCGCCTGCAGAGCCAGTGGCAGGCCGAGAAGGCGGCCATCATGACCATCGGCAAGATCAAGGAAGAGGCCGAGGCGGCGCGGGCCAGCATGGCCGACGCCGAGCGGCGCGGCGATCTGCAGAAGGCCGCCGAGCTGCGCTACGGCACGCTCATGCAGCTCGACAAGCGGCTCGAGGCCGAGAACGCGCGGCTGCGCGAGATGCAGAAGAACGGCCGCATGCTCAAGGAAGAGGTGGACGAGGAGGACATCGCCCAGACGGTGGCCAAGTGGACGGGCATCCCGGTCACCCGGCTGCTGGAGGCCGAGGTCCAGAAGCTCGTGAAGATGGAGGAGCGCCTGGCCGAGCGGGTGATCGGCCAGCGGGAAGCCATCGTGGCGGTGTCCAACGCTGTCCGGCGGGCCCGCTCCGGCCTCTCGGATCCGAACCGCCCGATCGGCTCCTTCCTGTTCCTGGGGCCGACCGGGGTGGGCAAGACCGAGCTCGCGCGGGCGCTCGCCGAGTTCCTCTTCGACGACGAGCGGGCCATGATCCGCATCGACATGTCGGAGTACATGGAGAAGCACACGGTGTCCCGGCTGATCGGCGCGCCCCCGGGTTACGTGGGCTACGACGAGGGCGGCCAGCTCACCGAAGCGGTGCGACGGCGCCCCTACTCGGTGGTGCTCTTCGACGAGATCGAGAAGGCCCACGGCGACGTGTTCAACGTGCTGCTCCAGTTGCTGGACGACGGCCGACTGACCGACGGACAGGGCCGCACGGTGGACTTCCGGAACACGGTGGTCATCATGACCTCGAACCTGGGCAGCCAGTTCTTCCGCGAGGAGAAGGATCCGGGGCGGGTGCGCGGCTTGATACTGGACCTGCTCAAGCAGACTCTGCGGCCGGAGTTCCTGAACCGCATCGACGAGGTGGTGATCTTCCAGCCGCTCGGCCGCGAGCAGATCGGCGCGATCGTGGAGATCCAGGCGCGGCACCTGACCAAGCGTCTGGCCGACAAGCGGATCACGCTGGAGCTGACGCCGGCGGCCAAGGAGCTGCTGGCCAAGGAAGGCTACGACCCGGTCTACGGAGCGCGGCCGCTCAAGCGGACCATCCAGAAGCTGGTGCAGGATCCGCTCGCGCTCGAGCTGCTCAACGGCACCGTCGGCGAGGGCGATACCGTGACCGCCCACGCCGATCGCGGCAAGATCGTCTTCCGGAAGACCGCGGAGGCGAAGGCGGTCTAGCCGCGCCGGTCGGCGCGGCTAGGACTTGCCGAGGATCGCGGCGACGGCCTGCGACAGCTCGTCGACCGCGAAGGGCTTGAGCAGCACCTGGACCTTGGCGCCCTGGAGAAATCCCGCGTACTCGGGCGATTCCACGAAGCCCGAGATGAAGAGCAAGTGCGGGCGCGTGTCCGGCCAGCGGCGGGTCAGCTCGAGATAGAGGCTGGGCCCGTCCAGGCCCGGCATCTTCAGATCGCTCACGATGAGGTCGTACGCGGTGTGGGCGTCGAGGAGGCGCAGCGCGTCCGCGCCGTCGCGGGCCGTCTCCACCGCGAGGCCGTCCGCGGTCAGCACCGCCGCCACCAGCTCCCGCACCGGGGTCTGGTCATCCACCACGAGCACGCGCTTGGTCGACATGATCCGGGTCTCGTCCCCGGAAGGGAGCAAGCCCCGTTCCACCGGGCGGAAGTCCCCGAGTCCGGTGCCGGCGGGCGGAATTCGGTCGGTCGCGGGCTCGAACCTGTTGAGACGCGAACATCACGGACGTCCGCTCCGCGTCGATGCGAACTACGTTCTCTCTACGCGCAGATCGTGCACACCGCGCGTGACGCGCGAGAGAGCCTCAGCGGCGGCCCTGCGATTTCTTCTCCTCGGCGCGCTTCACGGTGTCGAGGAACGTGGTGACGAGCATCTCCACGTGGCGTGGATCGAACGGCTTGGGCAGGTACGCGACCGCGCCGCCCCGGAGCGCCTCCGCCGACGTCTTCGGATCGTCGGTCGCGGTGATCACGACGATGGGCAGTCGCGACTCCGCGTCGCGGATCATCTTCAGCAAGGTGAGACCTCCGATGCGGGGCATCTGGAGATCCATGAGCACGAGATCCGGGCGCTGCCGCACCACCGCGTCCAGACCCTCCTGTCCGTCGGGGGCGGTCTCGATCTCCAGGGCGTCGGGATAGCGCATGGCGCGCAGGATATCCGTGAGGGTCTTCCGGATGTCCGGCTCGTCGTCGATGATCAGCACGCGTCGGGTCGCCATCGTCCCTTGGTCACTCTACCATCGACGACGCGCCGGACCCTGCCGGCACACTGACGCGGCGAGTCGGGCGGCAGGGAGACGACCCCCGGGCGGAATCCGGCCCGCCACGCCTGCCATCTAAACGGGCACGAGCATGACTGTAGGGTGCTTGGCACCAGGAGTAGAATGATGGCCATGGACGAGCCGAGAACCGAGCTGACCGCGTTTCAGAAGGACTTCCCGTTCGAGAGCCGGCTGAGCCTGGGGCTGTTGATCCGCTTCTGGGAGGAGCAGGCCCAGGAAAGCTCCCTCCGGGGCGACTACGCCCGGAGCCTGTTGGCCCGACTGCGCGAGACGCCCGAGCTGATGCGCCCCATCGACGACATCACCCTGCTCGATCAGCACGGCGCCCTCGTGGACGCGCTGATGAGCGCGGTGTTCCCGTCGGTCTTCTGGGAGAAGGCCTACATGGGCGCCCTCATCCCGTTCTCGCTCCGCAGCGTGTACGGGACCCGGGCCTTCGACAGCATCATGGGCGCCGACGGGGTGCTCTACGGGAGCCTCAACCTCGACATGCGCGCGCTCAAGGACTTCCGCCTCGTCAACGCCTACGCGCTGGCCCTCGAGCGGCTCTACGGCATCGAGTTCCCGGTGGACTATCCGCTGATCCTCACCGCCCCCGAGCCCGGGACCGGCCTCGACCGCCACTTCAAGATCCAGTTCGACGGCCGGTTCGTGGACGTGGAGCGGCTCCGTCCGATCCCCCCGCTGACCGAGGACATGCGCAAGCGCGTGGTGGCCCAGGCGGTGGACCTGGACGGCCTCGCGGCCCTGGTGCCGCCCGGCAGCGTCCGGTTCAGCGGCTTCACGGTGGTGAAAGCGGGCGACGTGACCGACCAGGAAGTGCTCTCCTCGATCAAGCGGGAGCTGATCGACAAGGAGTCGATCGTCTCGAACGCACGCTTCCTGAAGCTGCAGGCGAAGCTACGCACGCTCTTCCGCCGCCCCGATCTGCACCTGACCCTGGCCGCCATCGAGGGCGATCGGGTGATGATGCTCAACACCGGCCACCAGCTCGACCACGGCAACGGCTGCATCTTCGCGGGCTCGGTGCGCGCCAAGACCTCCGACTTCACGGGCTCGGTGTTCGAGCGGGCCATCCGCCGCGGCGAGCCGATCTTCGTCGAGGACCTGGCCGCCGTGGCCAAGCGATCGGCCAAGGAGGAGTCGCTGCTCCAGAAGGGCATGCGCAGCCTGGTCGTGGCCCCGCTGCACTACCAGCGGGAGCTGATCGGCACCCTCAGCCTGAGCTCGCCGAACCCGGGCGACGTGAACACGCTGCTCGCGCCCCGGCTGCACGAGGTGCTGCCGCTCTTCTCGGTGGCGGTGAAGCGCAGCGTGGACGAGCTGCACGCTCGGGTGGAAGGCTCGATCAAGGAGCAGTTCACCGCGATCCACCCGGTGGTGGAGTGGCGCTTCCGGCGAGCGGTGCTCCAGGGGATGGAGAAGGGGCACGACGACCGGAGCAAGACCGGCGAGATGGAGCCGATCGTGTTCCGCGACGTCCATCCGCTCTACGCGGTATCGGACATCCGCGGCTCGTCCACCCATCGCGCGTGGGCCATCCAGGCCGATCTCCTGACCCAGCTCGGGCTCGCCCGGGACGTGCTGCGCGCCGCCCACGAGGCGCGGCACCTGCCGATCCTGGACCAGCTCACCCACCGCATCGACGGCCACGTGGCGGAGATCGAGGTCACCCTGCGCTCGGGCGACGAGCTCGGGGTCATGGGCTTCCTCAAGACCGACGTCGAGCCGCTCTTCGATCACCTCCAGACCTTCGCCCCTGCGGTGCACGAGAAGATCGACGCGTATCGGGCCGCGGTGGATCCGGGCATCGGGCTGGTGTACGCGCGGCGCAAGGATTTCGACGAGAGCGTCACTCAGATCAATGAGGCGGTGTCCTCCTACATCGATCTGGAGGAGCAAGCCGCGCAGGGCATGTTCCCGCACTACTTCGAGAAGCAGAAGACGGACGGGGTGGACTACACGATCTACCTGGGCGGCGCCCTCCGCGAGGACGGGGCCTTCGACCCGCTCTACCTCAAGAACATGCGCCTCTGGCAGCTCATGGTGGCGTGCGGGGTGGCGCTGCGGGCGGAGCGGCTGAAGGACCGGCTGCCGGTGCCGCTCGACATCACCAACCTGATCCTGATCCAGCACGCCCCGCTATCGATCCGCTTCCGCTTCGACGAGAAGCGCTTCGACGTGGACGGCGCCTACAACGTCCGCTACGAGATCATCAAGAAGCGCATCGACAAGGCGATCATCCGCGGCACCACCGAGCGCCTGACCCAGCCCGGCAAGATCGCGCTGGTCTACTCGCACGCCAGCGAGGCCGCCGAGTGGCGTGAGTACATCGAGTACCTGCAGCGCCTGGGCTACCTCGCGCGCGACGTGGAGGAGATCGAGCTGGACGAGCTGCAGGGAGCCCAGGGCCTGCGCGCCCTGCGCGTCACGGTGGACCTCGCCAACCGCGAGCTGGACGTGCCGTCCAGCGTGACGGCGCTGCCTCGCGGAGAGGACGAGAGCGCTCCCGCGGCCTGACCCGCTCCCGCGACGCTACTGGGCGAGCCAGCGGAGCGCCGTCTCGCGGTCGGAGAACACCTCGATCGTGATCTGCGGGTGATCGTTGAGGGCCTGGAACATCCGCGCGTAGCCCTTGCCGATCGGTCGGCCCGCCACCAGCGCGGTCCGGAATGAGTTCGGGAACCGCTGCTGCTTGCGTCGCTCCGCGATCGCCAGCACGTCGGCGAAGTCGATCGCCATCTCGGTAACCCGCGTCAGGTCGATGATCCGGTTCGGTACCGGCAGGGCGGGCGCTTCGAGCTTCTCGATCGCGGAGGCGAGATGGTCCAGGTCGGCCCGGCTGAGGGTGCCGGAGAGCTGCACGTGGAGGAGACCCTCCTGGAGCACGATCTGGAAGGCCATGCGGGCACCATCCTCGTACCCGGACCGCGATCCGGTCAAGCGGACGATGCCCTTACACGGTGCCCTTACGAGGCGCGTCAGCTTCCCATCACGAGACCACCGTCGACGTTGAGCGCCTGGCCGGTCATGTAGTCCGAGTCGGGCCCCGCGAGGAACGCGACGACGTTCGCGACGTCCTCCGCGCGCTCCGGCCGGCCGAGCGGAATCCCGCGGATCCGGCGTTTCCAGGCCTCGCCCTCGCCCCAGCCCTCGAGCGCGCCCCACTCCCGGTCGATCTGCTCCCACATCGGCGTCTCCACCGCGCCGGGACACACACAGTTGGAGGTGATGCGCTCGCCGGCCAGCGCCTGCGCGGCCGAGCGGGTGAGGCTCACCACGCCGGCCTTGGAGGCGGAGTAGGGGGTCATGAGGTGGTTGCCGCCGCGGTACGCGGCGATGGACGCGGTCTGGATCAGCTTGCCCCGCAGCTCCGAGCCCGTCATCGGCTCCTGCTCCCGCATGCGCCGCGCCGCCGCCTGGAGCACGAAGAAGACCGAGCGCAGGTTCACGGTCATCACCCGATCCCACTCCGTCTCCGTCACGTCGAACATCGGCTGGAGGCGGATGACGCCCGCGTTGTTGAACAGGACGTCGAGGCGGCCCCAGCGCCGGTAGGGCTCGTCCACCATGCGGGCGATATCGGCGGCTCGGGTGACGTCGGCCTTCACCGCGATCTGGCCGAGCTCGGCGGCGAGCTTCTCGACCCCTGCCCCATCCAGGTCGGCCAGGACCAGCCTGGCCCCGTCGGCGGCGAGGCGGCGCGCACAGGCGGCGCCGATGCCGCGCGCCGCTCCGGTGATCAGAATGGTTCGTCCGTTGATGGCGGCCATCGCGTTCCTCCTATGCCGGGCGCTCGGGGGTGACGGTCACGGCACGCCCAGGAGCTTCCGGAATTCCTCCAGATCGCGCTTCGGGACGTCGGGCCGCTCGCGAACGCGGGTGTACACGTCGCCGGGGTTGTCCTCGATGGCCCGGCTCACCTTGGCGAATACCTTCAGGAGCTGGCGCGCCTCCCGGTCGGCCTTCTTCTGCACGAGGGGGCCGCCCATCTTG
>DATMMH010000423.1:0-23583 GCA_035569855.1 Candidatus Dormiibacterota bacterium | reverse complement strand
GCGATGTCGCCGCCCCGGAGGCGGATGCGGCCCCGGTCCGGCCGCAGCGCCCCCGCGATCAGGTTGAAGAGCGTGGTCTTGCCGGAGCCGTTCGGCCCCATGATGCCGAGCAGCTCGCCCGCGGCGAGCGTGAAGCTCACGTCGCTCACCGCGAGCACCCCGCCGAAGCCCTTCGACAGCCGCTCGACTTCGAGAAGAGGCGGCGGCACCTCAGCGCTTCGCGAAGGGCGGCGCGGGGAAGGCGAGCGCGGCGGTCGCCGACTCCTTCGGCCAGACCAGCTCCTGCTTACCGTTCTGCCACTGGAGCAGCGCCTGCGCCACGATGCCGGTGCCGTCGGCGCGGAACTTCACCGGGCCGATGACGGTGTTCATGCTGGTGGCCGCGACGGCGTCGCGCACCTTCTCGCGGTCGGGGAAGCCGGCGCGGGTCACCGCCGCGGCCAGGATCTCCACGCACGCGTAGGCCGGCCCCACCAGCGGATCGGCGGGCCGGCCGAACTTCTTCTGGTGCGTGTCGTTCAGCTCCTTCACCCCCGCGCCTTTCATCGCGTGGTGCCAGCCCGCGGCCAGCACCATGTAGTCGCCGTCCTTGCCGAGATTCTGGGACCAGATCTGGGCGTCGGGAGCGCGGATGAAGAGCGAGAGCTTGGGCGTGTAACCCAGCTCCTTCATCTGCTTGACGATGGTCATGCCGTCGGGCGGCGTGGGCAGCGCCAGCACCAGGTCGGCGCCGGCCGACTTCGCCTTCAGGATCAGATCCGAGAAATCCTTGGCCCCCGGCGCGTACTCACCGTTCAGCACCACCTGGTAGCCGGCCGCCTTCCCGGTTTCCGTCCAGGCCGTTGCCATCTCGCGACCCCAGTCCGTCTTTTCCTGGAAGATGGCCACCGCCTTCGGGCGATCCGCCGCGGGGATCAGCGCGAGCAGGCCCTGGGTGGCGAGGCCGATGTCGGGGGATTTCCAGAACGGCGAGAAGAGATAGTGGAAGCCCTGCTGGTGGATCTTCTGCAGCGCGAACGCCACCCCCAGGTACGGAATGTGATTCTTCTCGGCCACCGAGGCCGCCGCCGCGTGGAGATCGGAGCCGAAGCCGCCGAGATAGCCCACCACGCCCTGGGCGGCCAGGGTCTCGAGCCGCGCCACCGTCTTGGTGGCGTCGGACTCGTCGTCGAGCAGGATCAGCTCGAGCGGCATCTTCACGCCGCCCACCGTGATGCCGCCGCCCGCGTTCATGTGCTCGACCGCGAACTCGTAGCCCGCGCGGATCTGGGCGCCGCCCGCGCCGTAGCGGCCGGTGAGCGGCACCACCGCGCCCAGCTTGATGGTCTGCGCCCAGGCCGCGGTGGGAAGCGGGCCGAGCAGTGTCAGCAGGAGCAGCGCGAGAGCTTTCATCGAGGTTCTCCTCTCGACGGGGTCGGTCGACGGGATCAGGATCCCCAGACCAGACGGGCGGTCTCGGCCACGCGGCAGAGCTTGGCCCGCTGCTGTTCGGGCGAGATGCGATTGCCTTCCAGGGTGGACGCGAAGCCGCACTGCGGGCTCAGAGCCAGCCGCTCGAGCGGCACGAGCCGGGCCGCCTCCGCGATGCGCCCCCGCAGCTCCTCGACCGACTCGAGCCGCGGCGTCTTCGTGGTCACGAGCCCGAGGACCACCGTGCGATCGTCGGGTACCGCGCGCAGCGGCTCGAACCCGCCCGAGCGCTCGTCGTCGTACTCGAGCAGGAAGCGCTGGAAGCGGCCGCGGGTGAAGACGCGCGCGATCGGCTCGTAGCCGCCGGTGGCGTAGAACATGGACTGGTTGTTGCCGCGGCAGATGTGCAGACCGAAGGTCACGTCCGGATGCCGGGCGAGCACCGAGCCGATGACCGCGTTGTCCATCTCGATGCAGGCGTCGATCAGGCGGTCCGGATCGCTGCCGCGCTGCCGGTAGCCCTCGCGGAGGGCCGGGTCCAGCAGCGCCGCGTACTGGGGCGCGTCGATCTGGACGTAGGTGCAGCCGAGCCGCGCCAGCTCCTCGACCTCGCGCCGGGTGAGGTCCACCACGTCCGCCAGGTAGGCGTCGCGGGTCGGGTAGGCGCCGGCCGACTTGTCGGGATCGTAGTAGGCGGCCGCCTGCTGCGTGCTGATCAGCGTGACCTTGGTGCGACGGGTTGCGCGGGCGCGGAGGTAGGTGAACTCCTCGGCGCACATGCCGCGGCGCCAGCGGAGCTTCTCCACCACCACCGGGCGCTTGAAGACGAGCCGGCCGCCCGCCTCGTCGTGGAACGGGATGGCCCAGCCCCCGACCTTGTCGAAGCCGTCGAGGGCCTCGATGAGGTGACCGAAGAAGGCGTAGCGCCGCAGCTCGCCGTCGGTGACCACGTCGAGCCCGGCGTCTTCCTGGAGGCGCACCGCCTCGTCCACCGCGCGGTCTTCGATACGCCGGAGCTCCGCCGCGGGGATCTCGCCGCGCTCGGCCTGCTCGCGGGCGGCCTTCAGGCCCTCCGGCCGCAACAGGCTTCCGACGACGTCACTGCGGATCACGGGCGTGAAGGGCCCCGGCCTACTCGGAGATCTTGAACATGCCCGCTTCGATGCCGAGCGCGTTCTTGCCGATGCCTTCCAGCATGCGGTCCACGGTGGGGGGCATCAGGGTCGAGGTGCGCAGGTCCCGGAAGGCGCGCTCGGCCGGGAAGTCCTTGTAGGCGCCGCGCCCGCCCACCACCTGGATGACCTTCGAGGTGACCGCGAGCCCGACCTCGGTGGCGAGGTACTTGGCCTTGTTGCCGAGCACGCCGCGCTCCAGCGCGTCCGCGGGCTCCCAGCGTTGCGCGGTGTCGTCCAGCACCAGGAGCGCGCCGTCCAGGTGCGCGGAGAGCTCGCCGATGTGGCGCTGCACCGCCGGGTCGTGGGCCACCGGGATGTTCTCCGGCTTCACGATGCGATGCTTGGCGTAGTCGATCGCGAAGGCGAGCGCGCCCTCCGCGATGCCGAGGTAGACCGCGGCGTAGCCGAGCGCGAAGCTCTCCACCACGCCCACCCGCAGGGCGGTGCCGGGATCGCCCATCGCGGCGTCCTTCGGGACCCGCACCCCGGTGAAGGTGACCGACGGGCTGAAGGTCGCCCGCATGCCCAGCGTGTTCCACTTGCCGTCGGTGGCGATGCCCGGCGCGTCGGCGGGCACCAGCACCTGCAGCAGCGCCTTGCCCATGTCGGTGCCACCCTCGAGCGCGCACCAGACCATGTAGCGCGAGGCGCCGAGGGCCATCGTGCAGAAGTGCTTGACCCCGTCCACCACGTAGCCGTCGCCGTCCTGGCGCGCCTGGGTCTCCATCATGAACGTGCGCGAGAGGCTCACCGCCGGCTCGCTGCCCCAGCTCCCGAAGAGCTTGCCCTCCCGCACCACCTCGTCGAAGTAGCGCCGCTTCTGCGCGTCGGTGCAGAGCGCGTCGATGAATCGCATGACCGTGGAGTGCATGTGCACGGTCATCGCGGTGTTGGCGCAGCCGCGCGCGATGGTGCGGATCACCCCGATGTAGGTCGGCATGTCGAGGCCGAGGCCCCCGTAGGCCGTCGGGACGCACGACGCCAGAAAGCCGTCCCGGCCGAGGACGCGCCAGGAATCGATCGGATTGGTCCCGGCCGCGTCGTACTCGGCCGCGCGCGGAGCAATCTGCTCGCGCGTCAGCCGGGAGACCACGTCCAGTAAGGCTTGTTTTGACCGGGGGGGAGCGGCCGCCGCTCCTCCCCCAGACCCCCCCACCGGTTTGGGGTCAGTCGCCATCGGTTTCTAGCTCATGCCCCCGGCCGGCTTGCGGTTGCCGGTGATGCAGCGGCAGGTGCCAGCCTGGTGCAGCTCGATCATGTTCCCGAACGGGTCGTACATGAAGATCTGCTGCGACTGCGGGCCCACCACGCCCGTGGTCACCCAGAAGTCCACGCCCATCCGCTCCAGCTCGGCCTTGGCTTCCTGGATGTCGGGCACCGCCAGGGCCACGTGCGGCCGCGAGGGATCCTTGTCCGGTCCCTGGGCGAACTTGGACTGGCCATCGACGCCCATGAGATGGATCTGAGCCGTTCCGCCCACGTCCATCCAGAAGCCGTCGATGGTCGGGATCGTGGGACGACCCTGATCGGCGTCGAGGCCGAGCACGTCGTGGTAGAAGCCGTAGGCCTTCTTCACCTCGGCGGGCGAGGGACCGACGCGGATGCCGTGATGGTGGAGCTCAAGCACTTTGACGGCCATGGATGCCTCCTGTGAGCGTGCCCCATATCCCCTTGGGGAGGAACAGGACGAACGCGGAGAAGATCGCACCGATCACGATGGGCCAGGACTCGGTGAACAGGCTGAGCCGCTCCTCCAGGATCAGGTAGGTCGCGGCGCCCACGAAGGGACCGAAGAAGGTCCCGGCGCCGCCCAGGAGCGTCATCATGACCACCTGGCCGGAGGTGGTCCAGTACAGCGACTCGATCGGCACGACGGTGAGCCGGAGGGCGTCGAGCGCCCCGGCGAGCCCGGCGAAGCAGGCGGAGAAGACGAAGGACAGGTGTTTCACCCGGTTGACGTCGTAGCCACAGGCCACCGCGCGGCTGCCGTTCTCGCGGATGGCCTGGAGCACCGCCCCGAAGGGCGAGTCGAGGATGCGCTTGAGCATCGCCACCGCCAGCCCGACCAGGACGTAGGAGAAGTAGTAGAAGCCGAGCGTGGTCTCGATCGAGTACTTCCAGGGACCGAGCCCGAGCGTGAGCTGCGGGATGCCCCGGAGCCCGTCGTCGCCGCCGGTCCAGTCGGCCAGATGGAAGCCGGTGAAGTAGAGCAGCTGGGCGAAGGCGAGGGTGAGCATCGCGAAGTAGATGCCGCGACGGCGCAGGCAGAAGAAGCCGATGACCGCGCCCCCCGCGGCCGAGAGCAGGAGGCCGGCGCCGAGCCCGGCCCACAGCGAGCCCACGTGGAGCTTCGCGAGCGCGATGCCGGTGCCGTAGGCCCCGAGGCCGTAGTAGGCGGCGTGCCCGAAGGAGAGCAGCCCGGTGTAGCCGTAGAGCAGGTTGAAGCCGAGCGCGAAGAGCCCGAAGATCAGCACCTGGGTGGCGAGCGAGCGGTTCGGCACCAGGAACGGGAAGAACGCGAAGAAGACCCAGAACGCGAGCACCGGATGCGCGCCCACCGCCCCGGCGATGGATCGAAGCGCGCTCATTCGAGCAGACCCGCCTCGCCGAACAGCCCGCTCGGCCGCACCAGCAGCACCACCGCCATGACCACGAACACCATGATCTCGGCGAGCTTGGGGACGAAGAGCGTGGTGAGCCCGACCACCTGCCCGATGAGGAGGCCCGCCACCACCGCGCCGAGCAGGCTGCCCATGCCGCCCACCACGATCACCACGAACGACTCGATCACCATGGTCACGCCCATCTCGGCGTAGGCGCCGCGCATCGGGCCGGCCAGGATGCCGGCCAGCCCCGCCAGCGCGGTACCGAGGCCGAAGACGAGCAGCCAGATGCGCGAGAGGTCGATGCCGAGCGCGCGGACCATGAGGGGATCGCGCGAGCCCGCGCGGATGATGAGCCCGATGTTGGTGCGCCCGAGGAAGAGGTAGAGGCCGAGGAGGACCGCGACGATCACCACGACCAGGAAGAGCCGGTAGGCGGGGAAGGCCATGAAGCCGAGGTCGACGGCGCCCGCCAAGGCGCGGGGCGGATCGAGGGTGAGCCCGATCTTGCCCCAGATCACCTTGACCCCCTCGACCAGGATCAGCGAGAGGCCGAACGTGAGCAGCAGCGGGTCGTCGGGCGAGCGGCCGTAGAGCCGCCGGATGAGGAAGCGCTCCATCAGGAGCCCGAGGGCACCGACCATGAGCGGCGCCACGATCAGGGCGACCCAGAAGCTCTTGGTGTAGGTGAGCAGGAACACGCCGAAGTACGCCCCCAGCATGAACAGCGCGCCGTGGGCGAAGTTCACCACCGTCATCAGCCCGAAGATCAGGGAGAGACCGATGGCGAGCAGCACGTAGATCATCCCGAGCACCAAGCCGGTGAAGACCTGGGCCAGGAGCGTCGAGAGATCGGGCACGAGCCTAGGCTAGACCCTTCTCCTTGCAGGTGCGGTCCAGCTCCTCGTTGGCCGGAATCTTCGCCACGATCTCGGCGAGGCCCCACTCCCCCTTCGTCTTGCCCGGCTCGCGCCCCTTCACGATCCAGAGATCCTGGAAGGACTTGTTGTCGCACGTCCGCCACCACTGCTTGCCCTTGTAGTGATCGTAGATCGGGTTCTTCCGCAGCGCGTCCGCCACCGCGTCGGAGTCGAAGGACTTGGCGAGCGTGCAGCCTCGCGCGACTTCCATGACGCCGCTGAACGCGTAGGCGCCGTAGTCACCGGGAGGCGCGTTGTACTTCTTCCGGTAGATCTCCACGTACTTCTTCGCGGAGGGGTCGCTCTCCTCGAGCTCCCAGTAGAAGCTGGTGCCGCCGTAGATGTCCGCGTAGAGATCCGGCCCGCCTTCCTTGAGCTGGGGCAGCCAGTGCAGGGGCTGGGCGATGCGCATGGTCTTCTTCATGCCGTAGCTCTGCACCTGCTTGAGGAAGGCGATGTTGTCCGCGCCCGGGGTCATCGAGACCAGCACCTCGGGCTTCGCCCCCTGGATCTTCGGCAGGTGCGCGGAGAACTCGGCGCTGCCGAGCGGGTAGGGCGTGGAGCCGAGGAGCGTGCCGCCCTGCTTGCCGAGCACGTCCTGGAGCACCATGTTGTTCTGCTTGCCCCACGCGTAGTCCGCGTAGATGATCCACCACTTCTTGCCGAGGTTCTGGGCGATCCAGTTGCCGACCGCGCGGCTGGTGATCGTCGGGTTGAGCGCCTCGTGGAAGGTGAGCGGGCTGGTGTCCGGCTTGGCGCTGATCTCGTCCGACTGGCTCACCGAGATGAAGAGCACCTTGGACTTCTTGGTCTGCTCGTTGATGGCCATCTGGACGTGGGCGGCGAGGCCTCCGACCACGAACTGAACCTGGTCGTTCTCGATCAGCTCCTTGGTGCGTTGGGCTCCGACCGCCGGCTTCAGCTGGTCGTCGCGGAAGAGGACCTCGACCTTGCGACCGAGGACGCCGCCCTTGGCGTTGAGCTCGTCCATGGCCAGGGTCGCGCCGCGCTGCTGGTCGGCCGCGAGCGCGCCGAAGGGGCCGGTGAGCGGCAGCGGGAAGCCGATCCGGAGGACGTCCTTGTTCTGCGCCCGCAGGATCGCCGGGAAGGATAGAGCCGCGGCGCCGGCCGCGGTGGTTGCCAGGAATGAGCGCCGATCCATGGGATTGCCTCCTCTGCGCTGAGTGAGCACGCCTCTTCGGGGGACGGGTGGCCAGATGATAGGAGCCGGGCCGGGGCGTGTCAATCGTGTTAAGATGCCGCACGTTTGCGCAGATTACGCGGTGCGGCGACGCCGCCCCGAAGCGACCCATGACCACCCGCCACGTCGGTGCCCGGCTCAAGCGCCCGGATGATCCTCGGCTCCTCACCGGCCGGGGCCGCTACGTGGACGATATCGCGCTGCCGCGCATGGTCCACGTGGCCTTCGTGCGCAGCCCGCATCCGCACGCGGCCGTCGCCCGCCTCGGGCTCGACGCCGCCCGCGCCAGCGCGGGGGTGGTCGCGGTGCTGACCGGCGTCGACGCGGCCCGGCTCTGCAAGCCCTACCGTGGCGTGCTGCTCCACTACACCGGCATGAAGACCGGCGCGATGCTGCCGCTCGCCACCGACTGCGTGCGCTACGTGGGCGAGCCCGTCGTCGCGGTGGCCGCGGAGAGCCGCGCTCTCGCCGAGGACGGAGCCGAGCGGGTGACGGTGGAGTACGAGCCGCGGCCCGCGGTGCTGAGCGCCGATGCGGCCCGCGCGCGGCCGCCCATCCACGGAGAGCTCGCCGACAACGTGATCTACGAGACGCGACTCGCGGGGGGCGACGCGGCGGCCGCCTTCGCGGCGGCGGCGCGAGTCCATCGCCGGCGCTTCACCACCGGCCGCCACACCGGGGTCCCGATGGAGCCGCGCGGCCTCGTGGCCGACTTCGATCCGTCGACCCGCGCGCTCACGCTCTGGATCTCCACCCAGGTGCCGCACATGATGCAGGCGGTGGTGGCCGATCTCTTCGGTCTCCCCGAGCACCGGGTGCGGGTGATCGCCCCCGACGTGGGCGGCAGCTTTGGCATCAAGATCCACGTCTACCAGGACGACATGGCGGCGTGCGCGCTCGCCCTCGCGCTGGGGCGACCGGTGAAGTTCGTGGCCACGCGCCGGGAGTCGTTCGTCTCCGACATCCACGCCCGCGAGCAGTCCGTCGACGTCGAGGTGGCCGCGGACGCCGACGGCACGCTCACCGCGATGCGCGCGGCGATCACCGCCACCGTGGGGCCGTACTCCGCGTTCCCGCGCTCGAGCGTGGTCGAGGGCGGCCAGGTGCTGCGCCTCCTGCCCGGGCCCTATCGCGTCCGCCACTACGACGCCACCCTCGCGGTGCTCGCCCAGAACAAGGTGATCACCTCGCAGTACCGGGCGGTCGGCCACCCGATCGCGGCCGCGGTCACCGAGAGCATGGTGGACCTGGTCGCGCGCGACCTGGGTCTCGATCCCGCCCTGGTGCGGCGCCGCAACCTGGTGCGCCCCGAGGAGCTGCCGTACACCTCGATCGCGGGCAACGTCTACGACAGCGGCAGCTATCACGCCGCGCTCGATCGCCTGCTCGAGGCCGCGGGCTACGCGGCCCTGCGCCGGCAGCAGGCGGCGGCGCGCGCGGCCGGGCGGCATCTCGGCATCGGGCTGTCGTGCTTCGTCGAGCTGACCGGGCCCGGCGCGCAGTTCTACGGCATCGGCGGCGCGCCCATCTCCGGCCAAGAGGGCGCCACACTCAGGCTCGAGCCGTCGGGTGCGGTCACCGCGCTGGTCGGCGTGACCAACCAGGGCCAGGGCACGCCGCTCGCGCTGGCCCAGATCGTCGCCGACGAGCTGGGCGTGGAGGTGGGCGATATCGCGGTGCACGCGGGCGACACCGCCATGGGTCCCTACGGCGGCGGCACCTGGGCGAGCCGCGGCACCCCGATCGGCGGCGCGGCCACGCTCCTGGGTGCCCGCGCGCTGGGCGAGCGCATCCGGCGCGCCGCCGCGGTCCTGCTCGAGGCCGCCGCCGAGGACGTCGTGCTCGCGAACGGGCGCGCGGCGGTGCGGGGCAGCGTGGACCGAAGTTTGAGCTTGCGGGAGATCGCGCGCGCGGTGCACTTCCGCTCCAACGAGCTGCGAGGGCTCGAGCCGAGCCTCGAGGCGACCGTGCACTTCACCAATCCGTCGCCGTGGACGTTCACCAACGGGGCGCACCTGGCGGTGGTCGAGGTGGACGCCGAGACCGGCGCGGTCGCGGCGCTGCGCTACGTGACGGTCGACGACTGCGGCCGCATCGTCAATCCCGCCCTCGTCGAGGGACAGATCGCGGGCGGCATCGCGCAGGGCCTGGGCGGCGCGCTCTCGGAGTGGTGCGTTTACGACGAGGCCGGGCAGCCGCTCGCGACCACGCTGATGGAGTACGCGGTGCCGACCGCGGCCGCGATGCCGCCGCTGGAGCTCCACCACCTGGAGACCCCGGCGCCGGAGCTGCCCGGTGGCTTCAAGGGCGCGGGGGAGGCCGGCACCACCGGCTCGCCCGCCGCGATCCTCAATGCGGTGAACGACGCGCTCGCGCCGCTCGGGGTCATGCTCACCGACCAGCCGCTCACCACCGAGCGGGTCTGGCGGGCGATCCGCGAGGCGCGGGTCCGCTAGCGCGCGACCTCGCGGAAGCAGGCCGGCAGCGCGCGCGGGCTCGCGCAGAGCCGGTCCGCGCCCGCGTCGGCCAGCTCCCGCTCGCTGCCGAATCCCCAGAGGGCGCCGATGGATCGAATGCCGTGGATCCGGGCCGCCGCGATGTCGCTCGCGCGATCGCCCACCATGATCGAGGTCTCGGCCCGGATGATCCTCTCCTCGAGCAGGTGGGCCAGCAGGTCGGTCTTGCGGTCGAAGCGGCCGCCCGGCTCGGCCCCGTAGATGCCGGCGAAGTGCCGGGCCAGGTCGAAGTGGGTCACGATGCGCGTGGCCGCGTGCTGCAGCTTGGCGGTGGCCACGAAGAGCGGCCCGGCGAGGCGCGCGGTGCCCTCGAGCATCTCGGGGACGCCGTCGTATACGCGGTTCTCGAAGAGCCCGACCTCGTCGTAGCGGGCCCGGTAGTGGGCGAGCGCGGTCTCGATCAGCGACGGATCGCCGGTGTCGAGGAGCGTCGCGAGCGTGCCACGCAGCGGAGGGCCGATGAAGGTGGCGAGCACCTCGTCGTCGGGGCAGGGCCGGCCGAGCCGGGCGAGCGCGTGGCGGAGGGAGCCGGTGATGCCGGCGCGCGAGTCGGTGAGGGTCCCGTCGAGATCGAAGAGGACGGTGAGGCCGCTCATGGCGGAGTCTCCCGTCGCGCTACCGCCCGCGGCGGTGCCGGTTCATCTTGGAGCGGGCTGGACGACTACCGCATCGACCGCGAGCCCGGGGCTCGGGGGAGTATCCTCGGCCTCAGCGACGACGGTCCACTTGACCGAGGCGCTGGTTCCGTTCCCGGTGACGTGGCCCCGGAACAACGCCCCATCCGCGCGCAGTCCAAGAAGGCGCATCTCGTTCCAGGTGCTGGTGAGCACGGTGACCTGAGTCAGTCCCTTCATGATGGTTCTCCTCTCACCAATGAACGTATCACTGATGAGAGCCCGCCCGTCGGCCTGCCGATCGAGCCATGCAAGCGCTGCGCGACGTTCGAAAGGTGGTGGACCAAAGGCCTAGGACCAAAGTCCTAGGCTCCGCTCGCCCGTCTACCAGTCACCCGCGTACGCGGTGCGGTGGGGCGCAGTCAGCGGAGCCCACCGGGCCCACCGCAGCTCCAGGAGCTGGCGCGAGTGCAGCAGATCGTGGGCCGGCCACGAGGCGGCCAGGTCGCCCGCGGCGATGGACCCGAACGGGGCCGCGTACGCCCGGCTCCAGTCGGGCGCGGGCAGCGCGCCGAGCCAGGCGAGCGAGCGTTCCCGCTCGGCGAGGAAGCCGGCGAGGCTCTCGGCCAGATCGCGCTCGTTGTAGCGCCGCGCCATGACCCACCCGGCCGGATCGATCGGGACCCAGGGGTCCGCCGGCCGGTTCAGCACCAGGTCGAGCCGCGGCCGGAAATCCTCGCGCTCCTCGTCGTGGAGGTGACAGACCACCTCCAGCATCGACCAGGCCCCGGGCGTGGGCCGGAGCCGCGCCTCCTCGGGCGAGACGCCGGCCACCAGGGCCCGGATGGTCGCGGCGCCGTCGGCCAGCTCGCGTCGCAAGACGTCCCGGTCGAGGCTCACTTGTGGAGCGCGGCGGCGATCTCGTCGAGGCGCTCCTTGAGCGCGTCCGCCACCTTGACGTTCTTGTAGGACATGATGATCAGCTTCACCGAGACGAGGAAGACGCCGGCCTCGAGCAGCAAGTCGTGCGAGAGGCCTTTCATGAACAGCGCGATCACGAAGAGGGCGAAGGTGATGACGATCACGAGCACCGAGCCGAGATCGAGGTACCGCCGCATCCTGGGCATGCGCCCTCCTATGGATTCTTGCTCAGGTTCCCCTGGGGGTTCAGCCGGCTGGCCACGCCGGCGCTTACTGGAACTCGAGGGTCGCCGCGCGCAGCCCGCAGAGCAGCTTGCCGGCGGTCTCGAGGCAGCGGTCGTTGGAGGGCGGCATCACCGGGCCCGCGAGCGCGTCGCGGTGCCAGCGCTCGAGCGGCAGCTCCTTCAGAATGCCGCGCCCCCCGGCCAGGCGCAGGGCACGCTCGGTGGCCATCAGGCCCACGTCCGCGCAGTAGGTCTTGGCCTGATTCACCGCCAGCATGGTGGCCTCGCGGTCCCCGGTCATCTTGATGGAGGCCGCCTCGTGCAGGAGCAGCCCGGCCGCGCGGATCTGGGTGCCCACCTCGGCCACCGTGCGCTGCACGAGCGGGTGATGGCTCATCGGTTCGGCCGAGGGCCGCTGGGTCTTGGTGCGCGCGTACTCGGTCATGAACTCGAAGGCGGCCTCGCCGATGCCCAGGTAGACCGCGGCGTAGCCGAGCGCGAAGCCCTGCAGGTCGATGGTGAGGTACTGGCCGGGGCGGCCGATCACGTTGGCCCGGTCCACCGCGCAGTCGTACCGGATGGTGTGGCTGATGGTGCCGCGCATGCCGACCGCGTTCCAGGTGCCCTCGATCTTCACGCCCGCGTCGCGGCTCGGGATCATGGCCGAGACCACGCCTTCCCGGGCGGTGGTCGTGCCCTCCAGGATGCCGGTGATGAAGAAATAGTCCGCCGCCTCGCCGAGGGAGCAGAACTGCTTGACCCCCGCCACCCGGTAGCCGCCGTCGGTCTGGTGGAACACGGTGTTCAGCACGAACTTGTCGCGGAAGCTCTGCTCGGGCTCGCTCGTGATGGAGGCGATGCGGGCCCCGCGGCCGACCACCTCGTCGAAGTAGCGCCGCTTCTGCTCCTCGGTGCCGAGCGCGACCAGGAAGGTGATCACCGTCGAATGCATGTTGAAGGTGAGGGCGGTGGCCGAGCAGCCCTTGGCGATCTCGCGGAGCGCGTGCACGTACGTGACCGCGTCGGCGTCCACCCCGCCGTACTCGCGCGGCACCGTGAGCGCGTTCAGGCCGGCCGCGTGCAGGTCGGCGTAGTTCTCGTAGGGGAAGCTCGATTCGGCGTCGTAGCGGGCCGCGCGCGGGGCGAAGCGCTCGCGCGACAGGGTGGCCACGCGATCCACCACGCGGCGCTGCTCGTCCGTGAGAGGCGGGAGCGGGAACACGGGTCTGATCCTCCTGGTCCTGGAGTCCCGCTAGCCTAGCGCTCCCGCGTGGGCCGGCGCAACCGCGGCCGGCCCGATTCCGTGTGGTACTGTGAAGCCGCTATGGCCACGTCCAAGCGTGACGGCGCCTCCACCGGTGCCGCGCACCCGGATCCGCTCGTCGCCGGCCTCGCCGCGGCCGGCTTCGCCATCGCCGGCTATCTCGCGTGGCTCAAGTGGACGGGCGGCGCGGCCGCGTTCTGTCTCTCCGGCGGCGGGTGTGACATCGTGCAGTCGAGCCGCTACGCCACGCTGCTCGGGGTACCGATCGCGCTCTGGGGCGCGCTCCTCTATCTGGCCATCGGGGTGCTGGCCGCGGTGGGGCTGACCCCGCGGCGCTGGAGTCTTGCCTTCTATCTGACCGCGGCCGGGGTGGGGATCTCGATCTATCTCACCGCGCTCTCGTTCCTGGTCGTCCACGCGACGTGCGCCTATTGCCTCACCTCGGCCGCGATCATGCTGGTGATCCTGCTCGCCCTCTGGCAGCGCCGGTCCGGGCTGCCCGGCCGCCGGCCCCGCGTCGCGTCGGTCCTGGCCGGCGCGCTCGCGGCCGCGATCCTGGTCCCGCTCGGGGCCGCGTTCATCTACGCGATGCCCGCGGGCGGCGGGGCCGGGTACGAGGCCGCGCTGGCCAAGCACCTGCGCGCGAGCGGCGCGGTCATGTACGGCGCCTTCTGGTGCCCGCACTGCCAGGAGCAGAAGGCCCTCTTCGGGGACGCGGCGAAGGATCTGCCCTACGTCGAGTGCGATCCGGGCGGGATCAACCCTCGCCCCGACCTCTGCGAGAAGGCCGGTGTGAAGGCCTTCCCCACCTGGGTCCTGGGTAACGAGCGCCGCGAGGGTGTGCAGTCCGCGCAGGCCCTCGCCGACTTCTCCGGCTTCAAGCGCTGAGCCCGGGGAGCGGGCAGGGCGAGGGGCGTGGCTAGTGCGCTCCCGCGCTCGCTCCCGGCCGGGCCCGCACGCGCTGCAGGAACATCGCCAGCGGCATGCAGCAGATCGCCATCACCGTGATCAGCCGGAAGTTGTCCACGAAGGCGAGCAGCGTCGCCTGCGCCACCAGCGTCTGGTACATGATGCCCAGCGCCTGCGCGGCCGCCTTCGACGGGCCGACCTGGGGGGTGAGCACCTGGCGGAGCGACTCCAGGCGCTGCTGGTAGAGCGGATCGTAGGGCGTCATGCGTGCCACCATCACGTTCTGGTGGACCTGCGCGCGCCGGGCCAGCAGGGTGGTGGCGACCGAGATTCCCACGCTGCCCCCGAGATTGCGCATGAGGTTGTAGATCCCGGTGGCCCCGCCCATCTGCTCGCGCCGCAGCGTTCCGAACGACATGGTCGAGAGCGCGATGAAGATGAGCGGGTTCGCGAGGCCGTTGAGGAAGGTCACGGTTGCGATGTTCGACCACGCCACGTCGAACGTGAGCTGGCTCAGCCAGACTCCGGACAGGCCGAGGAAGCCGAAGCCGGCCGCCACCAGGATGCGGCCGTCGAGGACGCCGACCAGGCGTCCCACCACGATCGCGGACAGCAGCGCCCCGAAGCCGCGCGGGCTCGTGGCGAGCCCGGCCTCGAGCGCCGGATAGCCCAGCAGGGTCTGGAGGAAGAGGGGCAGGAGCGCGGTGGTGCCGTAGAGCACCACGCCCATCATGGTGATCAGGATGGTGCCGAGGGCGAAGTTGCGGTCGCCGAGGATGCGCAGGTCGACGATCGGCTCGTCGGTGGTCAACTCGCGCACGACGAAGGCCACCAGCGCGGCGCACGCCAGCACGAGGAACCAGCGGATCCACACCGCGGCGAGCCAGTCGTCCTGCTGGCCCTTGTCGAGCACCACCTGCAGGGTGGCCAGCCCGGTGGCCATGTAGGTGAGCCCCCAGTAGTCCATGCGGCGGAGCACGGTGCGCCGCAGATACGGCGGATCCTCGATGAAGGTCTGCGTCATCAGCAGCGCGGCGAATCCCACCGGCAGGTTGATGTAGAAGATCCAGCGCCAGGTGTAGCTGTCGGTGATCCAGCCGCCGAGCGTGGGGCCGAGGATCGGGGCGACGATGACCCCCATCGAGTAGGCGGCCATCGCGCGCCCGCGCCGGGCGGGGGCGAAGCTCTCGAGCAGGATCGCCTGCGCGATCGGTTGGAGCGCGCCGCCGCCCACGCCCTGGATCACGCGCGCGACGATCAACATGCCGAGGCTGGTGGCCGCCCCGCACGCGGCGGAGGCGAGCGTGAAGATCACGATGCAGGTGAGCAGGAAGCGCTTGCGCCCGAACACCGCGCTGAGCCACGCGGTCACCGGCAGCACGATCGCGTTCGAGATCAGGTAGCTGGTGAGCACCCACGTGGCCTGCTCGGGAGTGGCCGAGAGGCTGCCCGCGATGTGGGGCAGCGCCACGTTCGCCACCGAGGTGTCGAGCACCTCCATGAAGGTGCCGAGCATGACGGACAGCGCGATGAGGACCGGGCTCGAGCGGGGACGCCACTCGGCCGCGGCGTCCCCGGAGGGAGCGGTGGGCGGCGTCTCGTCTGCCATGTGCTTGACCGGTTCGGTGCCGCCCGCCATTATAATCGCATCCAATGGCGGATCTCGATCAGGAGGGAATTTCCGGTCGCCTGCGCGCCCGTTTCTCTACCTATCAGGAGGCGCCGCCCCGCCGCCGTCTCGCGCTGCTGGGTATCGTGCTGGTGATCCTCGCGGGAATCGGCTACGGCGCCTACAAGTACTACTACTGGCACTACCACGTCTCGACCGACGACGCCTACATCACCGCCCACATCGCGCCGATGAGCGCGCGGGTGCCCGGCACCGTGCTGGAAGTGCTCGTCAACGACAACCAGGACGTGAGGGTGGACCAGGTGCTGGTGCGCCTCGATCCGCGCGACTACGAGGTCGCGGTGGGGCAGGCCCGCGCCGCGGTCGCGGGCGCCCGGGGCGATCTCGAGAACGCGGTGGCCAACGTGCCCCTCACCGACGAGACGACCCGCAGCCTCGTCCAGCAGGCCGACGCCGCGCTCGGCGCCACCGAGCAAGGCACCGAGATGGCGCGGCACGATCTGGACGCGCAGCGCGGCCAGGTCGAGGCCAAGCGCGCCGCGGTCGCGGCGGCCGACGCGGCGATTCGCTCGGCCCAGGCCGAGCACGAGCGCAGCAAGCTCGATCGCGATCGAATCGCCGCGCTCGTGAAAGGCCAGCTGGTGGCCCAGCAGGACATGGATCACGCGGAGGCCGCCTACCGGACCGCCGAGGCGGCGCTCGACGCGGCCCGCAAGCGGCTCGACCAGGCGCGGAGCGAGCTGGTCCAGGCGGAGGCGACGGTCCGCACCCAGCAGGCCGCGGTGGCCCAGTCGGCGCGCCGGGTGGACGAGAGCCGCGCCTCGCTCGAGAATGCGCGCAGCCAGCGCCAGCAGGTCCGGCTCCGGCAGGCGCAGGCGGAGGCGGCGCAGGGGCGCCTCGCCCAGGCTCTCGCCAACCTGCAGCAGGCCGAGCTCAACCTGGTCTACTGCACGATCCGCGCGCCGATGGCGGGCCGCGTGAGCCGCAAGAGCGTGGAGATGGGCCAGGTGGTGACCGCCGGCCAGGCGTTGCTCGCGGTGGTGGACCTCGACGACGTGTGGGTGGTGGCCAACTACAAGGAGACCGAGCTGACCCACGTGCGCGTGGGCCAGCCCGCCACCGTGACGGTGGACACCTATCCGGGCAAGGCGTTCCACGCGCGCGTCGAGTCCATCCAGGCCGGCTCCGGCGCCGTCTTCTCGCTGCTGCCGCCGGAGAACGCCACCGGCAACTTCGTGAAGGTGGTGCAGCGCGTTCCCGTGAAGCTCGTGTTCGAGAAGGGCGAGAACGCCCAGCACTTGCTCGTGCCCGGCATGTCCGTCGTGCCGATCATCGCCATCCGCTGAGTCGGGGCCGCGGAACCCGCGATGAAGATCGATCTCCTCCTGATTCCCATGGGCGCCCGCTACGCCGACCTGCGGGCCGCCGCGGTCGCGGCCGAGGACGCGGGCTTCCACGGGCTCTGGACCTGGGATCATCTGCGCGATCCCGAGGAAGCGAGCGACGCCGGCGTTCCCGAGGCGTGGACGACGCTCACCGCCCTCGCCGGAGCGACCCGTCGGGTCACCCTCGGCCCGCTCGTGCTCAACACCGGCTTGCGCCATCCGGGCCTGCTGGCCAACATGGCGGCGACGCTGCAGCAGGTCTCGGGTGGGCGGCTCGTGCTCGGGCTGGGCGCGGGCGCCACGCGCTCGATGTCCTACGCGCGGGAGCAGGAAGCCCTCGGCATCGAGGTCGCGCCCGATCGCGTGCGGGCCGAGCGGGTGGCCGAGGTGGCGCAGGTGCTCCGCCGACTGTGGAGCGGAGACGCCTCGAGCTTCGCGGGGACGCAGTTCCGGCTCGATCGCCCCTCGGGCTATCTCCGGCCGGATCCGCCGCCCCCCATCATCGTCGGCGGCTTCGGCCCTCGCATGGCCGCCATCGCGGGTCGCCACGGCGACGGCTTCAACACGCAGGCCATGCATCCGAACCTCGCGGAGCTGGGCCGCATCGCCCGCGAAGCCTACGCCGCGTCCGGGCGTGATCCGGCGCGCTTCAGCCTGAGCGTGTTCGCGGGCTTCGGCGAGCGGTGGCTTCGCCCCGACACGCCCGAGCGAGTGCGTCTGGACCGCAACGGAGTCGATCGCCTCATCCTGCTGGTGTCCCCGCCCTACGACCTGGCCGCGATCGGATCGGCCTCCCGCTATCTCCGCTGACCCTCGAGCGCGCCGGGTCATGCACGGCTTCGCGCGCGTGCATCCGCTGCGCCCATCGATGCTCAGCATCACGAGCAGCGGAGAAGTGGACATCGAGCTCTTGTAACAGACATTGGACGGCGCCGGCAGGATCGCTTGCGTATAATGAGCGGGCTCCATGGCCACCTCCGCTCTCGTCGGCGTCGATATCGGCACGTCATCGGCCAAGGGGATCGCCCACGACACGGACGGGCGCGCGCTCGCCACCGTCGAGATCGCCTACCGGCACGACACGCCGCAGCGCGGGTGGGCCGAGGCGGACGCGGGTGCGTGGTGGACCGCGACGTGCCGTATCCTCCGCTCGCTCGTGGACACGGTCCGCCCGGCTCAGATCGACGCGGTGACCGTGACCGGCCAGGCGCCGACGCTGCTGGTGGTGGACCGCGACGGCCGCCCGCTGCGTCCCGCCATCCTGTGGCTCGACGTGCGGAGCGAGGGCGAGGTGGACGCGCTCGCCGCCCGCGCGGGTCCCGACGGCGAGCGCATCGCGGGCAACCGTTTCCACGCCTACTACCTGGGGCCGAAGCTCGCGTGGCTGCGTCACCACGAGCCGGGGCTCTTCGAGCGACCGCTGACGATTCTCCAGTCGCACAGCTATCCGGTATTGCGCCTGACCGGCGCGCGGGTCACCGACTACTCCTCCGCCGCGCTGTGCGCGCCGCTCTACGACTGCCGAGCGCGGGCGTGGTCGGCCGAGACGTGCGCGCGCCTGGGCGTGGAGACGAGCTGGCTGCCCGACATCAAGCCGAGTCACGCGATCGCCGGTCGCGTGACCGCGGCGGCGGCGCGGGAGACCGGGCTGCGCGAGGGCACGCCGGTGGCGGTGGGCGGCGCGGACTTCGCCGCGTCCACGCTGGCCGCCGGCGTCACCGAGCCGGGCGAGGCGTGCCTCATGCTCGGCACCGCGGGCAATCTGATCATGCCGCTCGCCTCGCCCGATTTCGACACGCGGTTGATCAACTCGCACCACGTGGGCTGCGACCGCTACCTGGCTCTCGGCGGGACGCTCTCCGGCGCGCTGCAGGAGTGGTTCAGGTCCGTCACCGCACCCGGCACCGCCTTCGAGACCCTCGACGCGGAGGCCGCCGCGGTGCCGCCGGGGGCCGACGGCCTGCGCCTGCTGCCCTATCTCCAAGGCGAGCGCACGCCGGTGTGGGACGCGGGCGCGTGCGGGGCCTTCGTGGGCCTCTCGCTCGTGCACGGCCGGGGTCATCTCTACCGGGCGGTGCTGGAGGGCGTGGCGGTCTCGTTTCGCCACTGCGCGGAGATCGCGGCCGAGAAGGGGATGCGGCTGCGCGAGGTCATCGCGGTCAACGGGGGCGCGCGCAGCGCGGTGTGGCGGCAGATCCTCTGCGACGCGCTCGGGGTGCCGCTGCTCTACGCGCCCGAGGGCGGCGGCGCGCCGACCGGCGGAGCGTTGCTCGGCGGCATCGCGGTCGGGCTGCTCGACGGCGTGCAGGCCGCGCGCCGCTGGCGCCGCGCGCTGGTGCCCCACGCGCCGGACGCGGGCCGCACCGCGACCTACGCGGCGCTGCTGGCCGGGCGCCGGGAGCTCTACCCCGCGGTGCGGCGCATCGCCTGATGGCGCGCATCGCGATCCTCGGCGCGGGCTTCATGGGATCGGCGCTCACCGTGCCCGCCACCGACAACGGCCACACGGTGGCGCTCTGGGGCACCCACCTCGACGATCACCTGATCGCGGCGGTGCGGGCCGGGGCCCGGCATCCCAAGCTCGGGATCCCGCTGCCCGAAGCGGTGATCCCGTTCGACTCGACGGAGCTGCCGCGCGCGCTCGCGGGCGCCGAGCTGGTGATCAACGCGGTGACCTCCGACGGCGCCCTGCCGGTGTTGAAGCGGGCCGCGGGCCGGATGCCGCCCGGCGTCCCGGTGCTGAGCGTCTCCAAGGGCCTCGCCCAGTGCCGCGGCCGCGCGGTCACCCTCTCGGACGCGATCGCGGAGGCGACCGGCCTGCACATCGTGACGGTGGGCGGACCGTCGAAGGCGCTCGAGCTGGCGCGCCGCGTGCCGACCGCGGTGACGTACGCCTCGCCGGCCGCGGCGGTGCGCCGGCGGATCCGGGCGTGGCTCGAGACGCCCTACTACCGCATCGAGGAGTCCGCGGACCAGCGCGGGCTCGAGCTGTGCTCGGCGCTCAAGAACGCCTACGCCATCGCGATCGGGCTCTGCGACGGCCTGGTGATCGCGGGGCGCGCGGAGGCGATGTACAACACCAAGTCCGCGCTCTACACCCAGGCCCTGGGCGAGATCACGCGCCTCGGTCGCACGGTGGGCATGCGCGGGAAGACCGTCCACGGCCTAGGCGGCGCCGGTGATCTGCACGTCACCGGCATGGCCGGGCGCAATCGCATCTTCGGCGAGCTGCGCGGCTCCGGGCGCTCGACGAAGGACGTCGTGGCCACGCTCAAGGCGCGCGACGAGCTGACCGAAGGCTACGCCGCGATCCGCTGGTGTTGGCGGTTCGCGCGGGAGCGGAAGGTCGCCGGCGTGCCTCTGTTGCAGGCCCTTCATCGCATCGTCTACGGCGGGCGCGACGTGGAGCGCGAGCTCTCGGCCGCCTGCTTCGGGAGCCTATCTCCGTCCACCCCTTCTCAGAGCCTCAGCCGGTACCCCTTCACCACCATCTCCGGGGCCGGCCTGAAGTCGAGCTCGACCGCCCGCGCGAAGCCCATCCGCTCGTAGAGCTGCATCGCCACGCGCATCATGTCGGTGGTGTGAAGCGTCAGCGCCGTCGCGCCCGCGTCGCGCGAGCGCCGGATGCACTCTTCCATGAGCCGCCGGCCGACGCCGCGACCCCGCGCCGCGGGCCCCACTGCGAGCAGGCGCAGCTCGGGCTCTGGAAGCTGGATCTGCTCGCCGCCCCCCGGCTCGGCCATCGCCGCGCCCGCCGGGTAGAGCAGCACGCTGCCCACGACCAGGCCGGCCGCGTCCGCCACGATCTGCGCCACCGGTGGCCCCTTCGCCAGCGTCGCCAGGATGTTCTGCCGGTAAGCTGCCCAGAGCGGTGGCGGGAGGACGGCCGCGTACTGCTCGTAGGCGGCGAGGGTCACCGCCTCGATGGCCGCGCGATCGTCCGGCCTGGCGTCGCGGATCGTGACGTCGTCGGGCCGCTCGCTCACGCCGCGGCGGGCTTGACCTCCGATGCCAGGCGCTCCATGGCGCGCGCCATCGCGGGGATGTCGGCTCGCGGCAGATCGAACGTTATCCACTCCGCACCCATGCCCTTCAGGCGCTTGACGTCGGCCGCCACCTCCGCCACCGAGCCCTGGAAGGCGGCCCGGCCGGCGCCCTTCGCGCTGTCGGTCAGGTCCAGCATGTTGCGCGGGGCGAGGCCCAGCTTGTCACGTCGCCCGGTGCGGCCGGCCAGGTCGCGGAGCGTCGCATAGCCCTTCTCGACATCGTCGAGACCCAGGCCGAGGGGATGCCACGCGTCGCCGAGTTCTGCGCAGCGCCGCACCGCGGGGCCCGAGACCGCGCCGGGCGAGCCGCCCACCCAGATCGGCGGATGCGGCCGCTGCACCGGGCGCGGCGAGAAGGTGGCACCCGAGAAGGAGACGTACTTGCCGTTGTACTGCGGGATGTCCGCGCCGAAGGCGGTCTTGATCGCGCGGATGTAGTCGTCGCTGAGCCGGCCGCGCTCCGCGAAGGGCAGGCGCAGATCCACGAACTCGGCCTGGTCCCAGCCCACGCCCACCCCGAAGATGAAACGCCCGCCCGAGGCCTGGTCCACCGTGGCCGCGGCCTTGGCTGCCACCAGCGGGTTGCGGTACGGCAGCACGATGACGCTGGCGCCGAGACTGATTCGCCGGGTGCGTCCGGCCAGGAAGGCCAGCAGCGAGAACGGGTCCGGCCAGTGGCCGCCGTAGTGCTTGGTGGTGGCGGGCTTGGCGAGGATGTGATCGGGTACGAAGACCCCGTCGAGGCCGAGGGACTCCGCCTTCGTGGCCAGCGACTCCGCCTCCGCCACCGTGAGCTGCCAGATGGGAAGTACCACGCCGTACTTCATGGGCCCCTCCTTTGGGTTGGTGGCCCGAGGCTACACGGTCGAGCGGGCGTGGACAACCGGACCTAGCTCGCGGCCACGCGGACCGGGCCGGCCGAGCCGGGAAGCGCAGGCAGCCCGGCGATGATCAAATCGGCGGTGGCCAGGTTGGTGGCCACCGGGATGTTGTGCACGTTGCACACCCGCAGCAGGCCCGGATGTCCGGATCGTGCGGCTGAGCCCACAGCGGGTCGACGAAGAAGAACACCGCGGCGATCTGGCAGACGGCGACCCCCGCCGCGATCTGCGCGTCGCCCCCCTCGGGCCCGCTCAGCAGCTCCTCGATCTCGAGCCCCACCTTGTGGCGCACGAGCCGCGCGGTGTGCCGGGTGGCCACGAGGGAGAACGCGGCCGAGGGCGAGCCGACCGCTCGCCCGCAATACCGTGCCGCCGTCTCGGTTGACCATGTCGACCAGCGTACGGCGACGGGGCCCGGAATTTCGCGACGGTGCGATGACGTGTTTGTCTCGACCGCCGGACGGTCAGACGATCCGCGCGCCCTTCTCGATCAGGAGTTGCTTGAGCAGGGAGCGATGGCAGTGACTCTCGTCTTCGCAGTAGCAGCCGACGGAGAGGTTCGTCCGGGTCGACAGCGCGGCCAGCACCGCGAGGAGCCGCTGCGCGGCCGGCTCCCGCATCTCGCGCCGATACCGTCGCGCGTAGGCGGCCCAGCGCGCGGGGGTGAACGGCTTCGAGAGCGCCCACGACACGAGCGGGGCGCTCGGCGCGAGCTCGGGCAGCCACGCGTCGAAGTAGTCCCGCGAGGCGTAGTGCTCCTTGCGCACCCCGCGTGGCGGCCGGCGAACCGTTCCGAGGCGCAGGCCTTCGTCCGGGTCACGCGCGGTCCCGAGCCGAACGATGCGCAGCGCCATAGGAGTCGGCTAGGCCTTGCGGCCCTTGGGGAGGTGATAGGTCGGGGCCAGGGCGATGCAGTGACTCAGCTCGTGGACCGGGACCTCGTCGTGCTCGTCGAAGAGGATGGCTCGATTCCCTTCGTATCTGAAGGTGTGCGGGTACAGGCGCCTGAACGTATCAACCAGGGTGGTCTGGCAGTGAAAATACATCGCGTACCGCCCGTCCCGGGCCTTCACCTGGCCGATGCGGATGGTGCTGCCGCTCCCGGAGCGGGCCGTGACGTAGCTCGGCTGGCCCCACTTGAGTGTTTCCTCCAGCTCGCCCACGTCCTTGCTTTTCGACGCGACGGCGAAGATCAGTCGACGGAGGGCCCGCAGCTTCACGGCGACGCCGCTCGGATAGGCTCGAAAGACCGCGGCGACCTTCGCGTTGCCGATTCGCTTCACGACGGCCGCCGCGCGGGTCATCTGCCCTGGACCTGGTACAGCAGGGTCCCGGCGGTGATCAGGGCGACCGCCAGCAGGCGGACCCAGGTGAATGGCTCGTGGAGCAGCAGGAAGCCCACGAGGAGTACCACGAGCGTGGAGGTGCCCCCCATGAGGAACGACGAGGTCACGCGGAGCCCGCGCTGGTAGGCGAGGAGGCCGAAGACGTCCACGCCGGACGCGGCGATGCCCGCCAATACCAGGAGCCACACGCCATCGCGGCTCCAGACGATCTCGTGGCCTCCCGCGCGCATGACGGTCAGCACGACCGAGTTGACCACGAGGGCCACGCTGGTGATCACCATCGCGCCGACCACGGCGCTGATCCGCGCGGAGCCGAGCTTGAGGCAGATGGTCCAGGTGGCCGCGGACAGGCCGGCCAGGATGGCGAAGACGACGGCGCTATTCACAATTCGCGGCCCTCCCCAGGGAGATCCGTTCGTACAACCCCGACAACATCTCGTCGATCCCCGCGAAGGCCCACACCTTGAAAAATGGCGACCGCTGCATCGCGGCCCACTCCCGCATGAAGCGCTCCCACGTCTCCTCCGCCGTCTCGCCC
>DATMMH010000422.1:0-8467 GCA_035569855.1 Candidatus Dormiibacterota bacterium | reverse complement strand
CCTGGTGGCGCGACCGCTCCTTCGAGCCCTGAGCCGCCCGCACCCCGGCCAGCGCAGGCGGTGAGCCCGCCCGCATTCTCCGGCATCGCGCTGCTGTGCCTGCTGGATTTCGCGAGCACGGTGTGCGTCGGCGCCTTCGGTCCGCTCCTGCCCGAGATCGCCCGCGCGCAGGGCCTGCCGGATTGGCAGCTCGGCGTGGTGGCGGGCGCCTTCGGCCTGGCGCGCATGGCGGCCGACCTGCCGGTGGGGATGCTGGCCACGCGCCGGCTCGGGAGCACGCTCGCTCTCGCCCCGATCGCGCTGCTGGCCGGGGTGCTCCTGCTGGCCACCGCCGGCCCGCTCCCGGTACTGATCCTCGGCCGGCTGCTGACCGGCCTCGCGCAGACCCTCGTCATGGTGGGCAGCCTGACCGCCGTCCTGCAGGATCAGCGGGGATCGTCGCCCTCGGTGCGCCTAAACATGCTCGAGTTCTCCGGCATGCTCGGCGTCCTGGGCGGCCTCACGCTCGTGGCGGTCCTGCCGGAGGGTTGGCGGTGGAACACGACGCTGCTGGCCGCCTCCACGCCGGTCGTGCTCGCGCTGCTCGCCGCGATGCGCCTGCGCCGCGTGTTCCCCGACCGCGTGGAGCCCGCGCGGTCGGCCCATCCGCTCGAGCGTGGTCGGGCGGAGGCCGGCCGGGGCGGGCTCCCCGCGGTCCCGCCGGTGGTCAAGCTCATGTTCGTGCAGGGCGCGATCATGGCGCTGGCGTGGTCCGCGGTCAGCCAGTTCGTGGTCCCGCTGCGAGGGACCCGCGAGTTCGGGCTCGATCGGAGCGGCATCTCCAGCCTCCTCGCGCTGTCCCAGCTGATGGACTTGCTCGTGCTCCTGCCGGTGGGCTGGCTCGCCGACCGGATCGGCCGGCGCCCGCTGCTGGTGGCGGGCGCGCTGGTGCTCGGTCTCGGGCTTGGCGCGCTGGGGCTCGGATCCCTTCCGGTCTTCACGGTCGGCTGCGCGCTCTTCGGGCTCGCGATGGCGGGCTGGATGTTGCCGCTCGGGATGATCCGGGAGCACACCGAGGCCGCGGGTCTGGCCTGGCGCGCGGGCGCCTACCGGATGGGCGTGGACGGCGCGATGTTCCTCGGCCCGTTGATCTGCGGATTCCTCGGCGAGGCGCGCACGTCGATCTTCATCGTGCTGGTGGGAGCCGCCTCATGCGCGATCGCGGTGAGGCTGATGCGGACGTAGCCGCCGCGCCCCGCCCTCTCCCCCGGGAGGGAGAGGGCGCGGGGCCGGGCGCTCAGCCCTTGAAGCTGACCTTCTTGTGGGTGCCGTCGCAGTAGGGCTTGGTGGCGGAGTTGCCGCAGCGGCAGAGGAAGATGGCGTCGCCGCCCTTGCTCGGCATCGCGTTGCCCTGGGCGTCCTGCATTTCGCAGTCGCCCTTCACCATCAGCGGGCCGTCCGTCAGCACCTTCACGGTTACAGGCATCGAGGCGCTCCTTTCGTCACATCGTCATGATCGAACCACCGCGGGCCGAGTATACTCCAACTCGCTATGGGGACTGACACCCTCGGCATGTCCGCCCGTCTCCTCGGGGCGATGGCGCACGCGGGGGCGCGCCGTTATGGCGGCGAGCGCGTCTCGGAGCTGGCACACGCGCTGCAGTGCGCAGACCTGGCGTGTGGCGGCGGGGCGGACGACGAGCTGGCGCTCGCCTGCCTGCTCCACGACGTGGGCCGCGTCGCGGTGGACCAGTCCGAGGTCTTCGACCGCGTCGGCGGCGCCCGTCCGGGCGCGCGCGGCCATCACGAGGTGGGGGCGGATCTCATCGCACCCTACGTGCCCGAGCGGATCACCTGGCTGGTGCGCATGCACGCCGACGCCAAGCGCTACCTCTGCGCCACCGAGCCCGGCTATCACGCCACGCTGTCGCCGATCTCGCAGCACACCCTCACGCTCCAGGGCGGCCCGATGGGCGCGGACGAGGTCGCGCGGTTGTCCGGGCACCCGTGGCTCGCGGACGCGCTCCGGCTGCGCCGCTGGGACGACGAGGCGAAGGTGGTGGGCAAGGAGACGCGCCCGCTCGCCCAGTGGGAGTCGCTGCTCCGCTCCTATTTCCGATGATCCACGACCCGCCGCTGCCGGCCCCGTTCGTCGAGCGGTTCGCGGCCCTCGCCGAGGTCAAGTTCAGCGGTCCCCGCTCGAGCTTTCACGGCTGCTTCGGCTGCGGGCCGCAGCACGACATCGGCCTCCGGGTCCGTACCTTCGGGGCGGAGGGTGAGGTCCTCTCGCCGATCGTGATCCCGCGGCGCTTCGAGGGGCCGTCGGGCGCGGCCCACGGCGGCATCGTGGCCGCCTATCTCGACGAGGTGCTGGCCGGCGCGGCCGTTCACCATACCGGTCGCCTCTACGTGACCGGCGAGCTGACCGTGCGCTACGTGAAGGGCACGCCGATCGAGCGACCGCTCTTGGGCCGCGGCCACGCGGTGAAGGATTCCGGCAAGTACATCGACCTCGAGGCTCAGATCGAGGACTGGGAGACGCACGAGGTGGTGGCCAAGGCCACCGCCCGCTTCTTCCCGATGACTAGCCCGCGCGCTTGAACTTCTGGAACGAGCGCAGCACGCGGGGTGGATCGAGGAACTGGCCGTAGCCGGTGTAGGAGACCTCGCCCACGTACACGTCGCCGCGCGAGTCCGCCACCAGGCCGTGCGGGGCGAAGAACTCCCCCGGCTTCTCGCTCGGAAACTGACCTCCGAAGCGCGCCACCCGCTGGCCCTTGGCGTCGAGCACGCTCACGCGCGGCCCCAGGTTCGGCGTCTTCTCGGTGACCGGCATTCCGGAGCCGAGCTCGCCCACGAAGAGGAGCCCGGCGGCCCGGTCCGCGAAGAGCCCGCAGGGGCGGTGGAGATTGTTCCACTGGCCCTGGTAGCGGCCATTGCCGTCGAAGAGCTGCACGCGATGGTTCTCGCGGTCGGCCACGTAGACCATCCCGTCCCGGTCGGTCACCAGGTTGTGGGGCAGGTTGAACTGACCGGGATCGGTGCCCGGCTCGCCCCAGGACGTCACGTACGTACCGTCGGGCGCGTACTTGTGCACGCGCGAATTGCCGTAGCCGTCGGACACGAAGAGGTAGCCGCTCTTGGGGCAGATCGCCACGTGGGTGGGGCGGTTAAACGGCTTACCGCCCTGCAGCTCGGCCGGCTTGTCGGGATCGCCGATGGTCAGGAGGTGCTTGCCCTCCGGGGTGAACTTGCGCACGGTGTGATGCAGGTCGTCGGTGAGCCACACCATGTCGTCGCCGTCGATGGTGATGCCGTGGGCGCGGCGGACGACGCCCTCGCCCCAGGAACGCAGGAAGTTTCCGTCGCGGTCGAAGACGATGACCGGGTGCTCGCCGCGGGTGAAGACGAACGCGCGATCCTGCTTGTCCACCGCCACCCCCGCGACCTCTCGATACGTCCACCCGTCGGGGAGCTCGCCCCAGCCCTCGACGACCGAGAACTTCATTTCGACTCCTCGATGGCCTGGGCCATGCGCTCGAAGCGCCGCTTGAGTGGGGTCAGCCCTTCCTCGTGGGTGATCACGTAGAGGCGGTTGGCGTAGATCGCGCGCAGCACCCGCTCCGCGACGTGCTCGGGGGCAAGGTACCGGCCGATCAGCTCGACCGCGCCGCTCTCGCGCGCCTTCTCCTCGTTGCGGAGCGCGGCCGGCCGGTTGCGGTCGCTCCGGCGGATCTGGGTATTCACGCCCATCGGGCAGAGCACCGAGACCCCGATGTCGTAGGCGCGCAGGTCCTTCTGGAGCGTCTCGGAGAGGCCGACCACCGCGTACTTCGTGGTGTTGTAGATGCCGAGCCCCTGCGAGGCGATCAGGCCCGCCATCGAGGCGGTGTTGACCACGTGGCCGGGCTGCTTGCCGGCCACCATGCGCGGCACGAAGGCCTCGACGCCGTGGATCACGCCCCAGAGGTTGACGCCCATCGCCCACTCCCAGTCCTTGTGGGTGACGGACTCGAGCCCGCCCCAGAGGGCGACGCCCGCGTTGTTGCAGACCACGTGGACCGCGCCGAACTCGGCGAACGCGCGATCGGCCAGCGCGTGCACGTCGGCGAGACGGCTCACGTCGGTCTTCACGGCCAAGCCGCGCCGGCCCGCCCGGATCACGCCGGCGAGCGTCTCGGCCATGCCGGACTCGTCGAGATCGGCCACCACCACGTTGGCGCCTTCGCGGGCGAACAGCAGAGAAAGCGCGCGCCCGATCCCGCTGGCACCGCCGGTGACGACCGTGGTCCGATCGCGCAGGTCCTTGAGAGGCACGGCGCCGAGTGTGGGGCCCGGAATCGCGGGATGTCAAGCCCGGCCGCGCGGATGCCAAGTGTGTCCGCGTCGGCCCGGTGGTATTCTTTCTGACGCAATGGACCACCGACTGCCGACCACCGTGGTGCCGTCGCGGTACGACATCCGCCTCGAGCCCGATCTGGACGCGGCGACCTTCGCGGGCCAGGAGACGGTGGCGATCAGGGTCGCGGAGGCGGTGACCGAGATCCTGCTCAACGCGGCGGAGCTGGCCATCCAATCGGTCCGCGTCGAGTGCGCCGACGGCACGGTGGTGCCGGGGAGCGCCGCCCTCGAAGGGGAGGCCGAGCGGGCCCGGCTGATCTTTCCGTCGCCGATCCCGGCCGGCGAGCACCGGCTGACGATCGCCTTCACCGGCATCCTGAACGATCGCCTCCACGGCTTCTACCGCAGCACCTACAAGGACGCGGCGGGCGCCTCGCACACGATCGCGGCCACCCAGTTCGAAGCCACCGACGCGCGCCGGGGATTTCCGTGCTGGGACGAGCCGGCGCTCAAGGCGGTGTTCGCCGCGACGCTGGTGATTCCCGAGTTGCTGGTCGCGGTCTCCAACACCCGGGTCGTGTCAGAGACCCCGACCGGATCGGGGAAGAAGGCGGTGGCGTTCGCCGACACCATCCGCATGTCGACCTATCTGGTGGCGTTCGTGGTGGGCGAGCTGGAGGCGACGGACCCGGTCATGGTGGGGGAGACGCCCCTGCGCGTGTGGAGCGTGCCGGGCAAGCGGCACCTCGCGCGTTTCGCGCTCGACATCGGCGCGTTCTCGCTCGGGTTCTTCGAGCGCTACTACGGCCTGCCCTACCCGGGCGACAAGCTCGACATGCTGGCGATTCCGGATTTCGCGGCCGGCGCGATGGAGAATCTCGGCGCGATCACCTACCGGGAGACCGCGCTGCTCGTCGACGAGGCGGCGGCCTCGCACACCGAGCTCGAGCGGGTGGCCGACGTGGTGGCGCACGAGATCGCCCACATGTGGTTCGGCGACCTGGTCACCATGCTCTGGTGGAACGGCATCTGGCTCAACGAGGCCTTCGCCACCTTCATGGAGCTCCTGGCCGTCGACGGCTGGAAGCCCGAGTGGAAGCGCTGGACCACCTTCGGCGTCTCGCGGGCGGCCGCGATGGCGGTGGACGGACTCCTGAACACGCGGCCGATCGAGTTCGAGGTGAAGGCTCCGCGCGACTGCGAGGCCATGTTCGATCTGCTCACCTACGAGAAGGGCGCGTCGGTCCTGCGCATGCTCGAGCAGCACCTGAGCGGCGAGGTCTTCCGCGACGGGGTCCGGCTCTATCTGGAGCGCCACCGCTTCGGCAACGCGGAGACCACCGACCTGTGGAAGGCCCTCGGCGACGCGGCCCACCTCCCGATTCCCGAGGTCATGAACGGCTGGATCTTCCGGCCCGGCTACCCGCTCGTGGTCGTCGAGCCGGATGGGACGGGCATCAAGCTCAGCCAGCGGCGCTTCACCTATCTGGAAGCCGACGCGTCCTCGGAGCGTTGGCAGATCCCGGTGCGGGTGCGCGCCTCGGTGAAGCGAGGATTCGTGGACAAGCCGGTGCTCCTCGGCGCCGAGGATCTCGCGGTCTCACTGCCCGCGGCTCCGGACTGGGTCGCGGTCAACGCGGGCGGGCACGGCTTCTACCGGGTGCAGTACGCGCCCCCGCTGCTCAAGAAGATGCTGAGCGCGCTGAAGAAGCTCGCCCCGATCGAGCGCTTCAACCTGGTGAGTGATTGCTTCGCGCTGGCGCAGGCGCTCGCGATGCCGGCCGCCGAGTATCTCGACCTCACCGGGCGCTTCGGCGAGGAGAGCGACCGCAACGTGTGGACCGCGCTCATCGGCTCGTGGGCCTACGTGAACCGGGCGATCGCCGAGGCGGAGCGCTCGTCCCTGGAGGCGCTGGTGCGCCAGCGGGTAGCGGGGGCGGTGGAGCGGCTCGGCTGGGAGCCGCAGCCCGGCGAGGACGAGCTGGAGCGGCAGCTCCGCGGCGATCTCCTGCGCACGCTCGGCACGCTCGGCAACGACCCCGAGACGCAGGAGCGCGCCCGGTCCTTCTACGCGCGCTACCGCGAGGACGAGTCCGCGGTGGACGCCAACGTGCTGCCCGCCCTCATCGCCATCGTGGCCGCCGCCGGCGGGCAGAGCGAGTACGAGGAATTCCTCCAGCGTTTCAAGAGCGCGCGCACCCCGCAGGAGGAGCAGCGCTACCTCTACGCGCTCGCCGGCTTCCGCCAGCCCGACCTCATCCGGCGCACCCTCGAGAAGACGACCAGCGGCGAGGTGCGGAGCCAGGACGCGCCCTTCCTGATGCGGACGCTGCTGATGAGCGCCCACAGCCGTGCGCTCGCCTGGGACTACGTCAAGGCCAACTGGGAGACCATGGCCCGGCAGTACCCGGGCAGCGCGTATCGCCGGATGTACGAGGGCGTGACCGCGCTGGTGAGCCCGCAGTGGGAGGAGGACGTGCGCGACTTCTTCGCGCAGAAGAAGATCGTGCTGGGCGGCAAGACCCTCGAGCAATACCTCGAGCAGCTCCGGATCGCGGTGCGATTCCAGGAGCGTGAATCGACGGGGCTGGCCGCCTATCTCGCCAAGCCGCCCAAAGCGCCGCGGCGCTAGCCCGACCGCTCCGGCACCGGTCCTCCCCCCGGGAGGCGGAGGGCCCTAGTTGCCGAAGAGGGTGCCGAAGAACTCCCGCACCGTCGACCCGAAGGCCACCGCCCCCTCTTTCGTCCGATCCCACGCGGTGCGGGCGGCGGGCGCGGCGGCCTGACCGGCCTCCTCGATCTTCTGGCCGGTGAACTTCGCCCCGGCGACCACGGTGTTGCCGATGCCCTTGGCGGTCTCGCCCGCGCCCCCGAGCACGTTGCCCTGTCCCATCTGGTTGGCGCCCTGCTGCACCTGCTTGGTGGCGGCGTCCACGTCCGAACGGTCGGCGGCGGGCGCCGGCGCGTGGGCCAGCCCGACGAGCGCCAGAGCCGACAGCGTGACGACTATTCCACGAAGTTTCAGATCCATGCGCACCTCCCTCGGTTGGCGTTGATTGCGGATTCATGGTAACACCGAGCCCGAGCAGGACCGCCATGATCCCGACCAGCATTCGACAAATTTCCCGGACGAGGTGACCCGCCGATGAAATACGGGGTGTTCCAGTTCTCCACCGACTACGCGATCCGCATCGACGACCTGGCCCGCGAGACCGAAGCCCGCGGCTTCGAGTCGCTGTTCGTGCCCGAGCACACCCACATTCCCGCGAGCCGCAAGAGCGCCTGGCCGGGAGGTGCCGACCTGCCGCGCGAGTACTGGCACACCGTGGATCCCTTCGTGGGTCTGGCCGCCGCCGCCGCGGTGACCACCAAGCTCAAGCTCGGCACCGGCATCTGCCTCGTGATCGAGCGCGACCCGATCGTGCTCGCCAAGGAGGTCGCGAGCCTCGACTTTCTCTCCCGCGGCCGCGTGCTCTTCGGCATCGGCGGTGGCTGGAACGCGGAGGAGATGGCGCACCACGGGACGGATTTCGACGACCGCTGGAAGGTGCTGCGCGAGCGTATCGCGGCGATGCGGGAGATCTGGACCAAGGACGAGGCGGAGTATCACGGCACGTTCGTCAACTTCGACACACTTTGGTCGTTCCCCAAGCCGGTGCAGAAGCCGCACCCGCCCATCCTGATGGGGGGCGCCGGGCCGCACGCCCGCCAGCGGGCGGTGGACTTCGGCGGCCACTGGCTGCCCATCGGCGGCCGCGCCTACAGCGAGCCGATCGCCGAGACGATCGCGGATCTCCGGACGCGCGCCGAGAAGGCCGGCCAGGATCCGGGCGCGATCACCGTTTCCATCTTCGGCGCCCCGACCGACGAAGCCCGGCTCGCCGCCCTGCGCGACGCCGGCATCACCCGGGCCATCTTCGGCCTGCCCCCGGCCGGCCGCGACCAGGTCCTCCCCCTCCTGGACAAGTACGCCACCCTCTCCTCCAAGATCGGGTAGCCGCCCCGGCGCCGAGTCGGATCGGGCGAAGAGCCAGATCGGGCTTCGCCGAGCGTCGGCCGGGGGGTGGGGGCAGGGCGGGTGCGGCGGGTGGGGGGCCGGTTGAACCGTTTCCCGCCGCCGTGAGCCCGGGTCCCAACCTCCCGGATT
>DATMMH010000421.1:0-14098 GCA_035569855.1 Candidatus Dormiibacterota bacterium | reverse complement strand
AGCAATCCAAGCGCATGGGCTTCGTGCAGGGCGACCCGGCTGCGATCCTCATCGTGGAGTACGCGGGAGAGACCGAGCAGGAGGTGAAGGCCAAGGTGGCCGATCTCGAGGCGCGCCGGAGCCGCGGGGGGTTCGGCTACGCCTCGCACATCGCCACCGACGGGGCGGAGCAGCAGTCGATCTGGAAGCTGCGCAAGGCCGGGCTCGGGCTCCTGCTGGGCACGCGCGGGGAGTCCAAGCCGATCGCGTTCGTCGAGGACACCGCGGTCGATCCGAAGCACCTGCCCGAGTTCGTGCCCCGGTTCACCGAGATCATGGCCAAGCACGGGGCCGACGCGGCCTACTACGGCCATTGCTCGGTGGGGTGCCTGCACATTCGCCCGCTGATCAATCTCAAGACCGAGCGCGGACTCGAGCAGGTGCGGGTGATCGCCGACGAGATCTTCGATCTCGTGCTCTCCTTCGGCGGCGCCATCTCGAGCGAGCACGGCGACGGCCGAGCCCGGAGCCCATTCCTGGAGCGCGTGTTCGGGCCCACCATGTTCCGCGCGTTCAAGGAGGTCAAGGCCGCCTTCGACCCGCGCGGGCTGATGAACCCCGGCAACATCGTGGGCAGCCCGGGCGTGACCGAGCATCTCCGCTACGGGCCGGCCTACAAGACGTGGGTGCCCAAGACCCTCCTCGACTTCTCGGCCCAGGGTGGCTTCACCGCGGCGGTGGAGATGTGCAACGGGGTCGGGGTGTGCCGCAAGCAGCTCGAGGGCACGATGTGCCCCTCCTACATGGCCACGCGAGACGAGGAGCACTCCACCCGCGGGCGGGCCAACGCGCTGCGCGCGGTCCTCTCCGGCCAGGTGCCGGAGGCCGACTTCGCGGGCAGGCGGCTCTACGAGGTGATGGATCTCTGCCTCGAGTGCAAGGGGTGCAAGGCCGAGTGCCCGTCCAACGTGGACATGGCCAAGATGAAATACGAGTTCCTGCACCACTACCACCAGGTCAACGGGCTCCCGCTGCGCAACCGGCTCTTCGGTCACATCGCGAAGCTCTCCTGGCTCGGCTCGCGGCTGGCTCCCCTCTCGAACTGGATCGCGCGCTCGTGGCCGAATCGCTGGCTGATGGAGCGCACGGCCGGCATCGACCGGCGCCGCCCGCTGCCGCGATTCGCCCGCGAGACGTTCACCGATTGGTTCGATCGCCGGCGCGCGCCGCGCGAGGCCCCGCGCGGGGACGTGGTGCTCTTCCACGACACCTTCGTCACCTACAACGCCCCCGAGATCGGCCGGGCCGCGGTCGAGCTGCTGGAGACCGCCGGCTACCGCGTGCAGCTCGTGGACAAGAAGTGCTGCGGTCGGCCGCTCATCTCCAAGGGCATGCTGGATGAGGCCAAGGTCTTCGCGGAGTGGAACGTGGCCCAGCTCCATCCGTGGGTCGCGCGCGGGGCCGCCGTCGTCGGGCTCGAGCCCTCGTGCCTGCTCACCCTCCGCGACGAGACGGTGGAGCTGGTGCGGACCGACGAGGCGCGTAAGGTCGCGGCCTCCGCCTTTCTCCTGGAGGAGTTCCTGCTGCGCGAGAAGGCCCGCGGCCTGACGCTGCCGTTCCGGAACGTCGGGCGCAAGCAGGCGCTGCTGCACGGCCATTGCCACCAGAAGGCCATGGTCGGCACCGCGCCGACGGTGGCCGCGCTCCGCTGGGCCGGCTTCGAGGTGGCCGAGATCGATTCGGGCTGCTGCGGCATGGCCGGGTCCTTCGGTTTCGAGGCGGAGCACTATGAAATCTCGGTGACCCTCGGCAACCGCCGGCTCGCGCCGGCCGTCAAGTCGGCCGCCGCCGAGACCGAGATCGTGGCGCCCGGCATATCGTGCCGCCAGCAGATCGAGCACCTGGCCGGCCGGTCCGCCAAGCATCCGGCCCAGGTCCTTCGCGACGCGCTTCGCTCCTGACCGCGTCGCCCGGCGCGGTCGGGCTTCCCGATGGACAACCTGACGCTCAAGCTCGTGGTCACGCCCGCATTGATCGGGGCGGCCACCCTCGCGGGCCGGCGGTGGGGCCAGTCCATCGGCGGCTGGCTGGTCGGCCTGCCCCTCACCACCGGCCCGGTGGCCTTCTTCATCGCGCTCGATCACGGCGCGCAGTTCGCGGCCGCCGCCGTCGTCGGCTCCCTCGTCGGAGCGATCGCCGAGGCCGCCTTCAGCGTGGCCTACGGGCGGAGTGCGGCGCGACGCAGCTGGCCCTGGTCCCTGCTGGCCGGGTCCGTGGCCTACGCCGCGGTCGCCGCGCTTCTGCAGACCCTGGCCCTCGGGCCCCTGCTCCTGTTCGGGCTCGTGATCGTCGCGCTGGTCGTCTCGCTGCGCCTCATGCCGTCGGGGACGCCGGCCGCCGCGACGGCCCCGCCGCCGGGCTGGGACCTGCCCGCGCGCATGGTGGTGGCCACCGCCGTCGTGCTCGCGATCACCGCGCTGGCACCCCGGCTCGGCGCCCGGCTCAGCGGGCTGCTCGCGACCTACCCGCTCTTCGCGGGCATCCTGACCGCGTTCGGCCATCGGCTGCAGGGGGCGGGGGCGGCGGTCAGCGTGCTCCGCGGCCTGCTGTTTGGGCTGTTCTCGTTCGCGAGCTTCTGCCTGGTGCTGGCGCTGGGGCTCGTGCCGCTCGGCATTCCGGGCGCGTTCGCCGCCGCGATCGCGACCACTCTGCTGGTGCAGGGGATCGCGCTGTGGCGCCTGCGGTCCCTCTTGACTCCGGCGAACGGGCGGCCTACATAGTCGCTGGCGAGGCTACCGGACAAGGAGACGCGCGCATGAGAGCGTCGTTCTACGAAGGCTCCCGGACGTTTCGCACCGGCCCCATCACCCGCCCGTCGCGGGCGCCCGACCAGGCGCTGTTGAGGGTGCGCCGGGCCGGCATCTGCGGCACCGATCTCCACATCTTCCAGGGGCACCTCGATCACCGTATCCCGAAGGGGGGCATCATCGGCCACGAGACCTTCGCCGTGGTCGTGGAGGCGCCGGCCGGCGGAGGCTTCCAGCCCGGCGACCGCGTCGTGGTGGAGCCGATCCATTCGTGCAGCGAGTGCCGAGCCTGCCGGATGGGCGGCTACTATCTGTGCTACCGCCTCAAGATCTACGGCGTGGAGCTGCCGGGCGGCATGCAGGACTACTGGACGGTGCCGGCCTCGCGCATGCTGCACGTCCCCGACACGCTCGGCGACGATGAGGCCGCCATGATCGAGCCACTCGCGGTGGCCACCCACGACGTGCGGCGCGCGGAGGTGAAGGACGGTGACTCGGTCCTGGTCTTGGGCGGCGGTCCGATCGGCGCGCTCATCGCCATGGTCTGCCGCCACCGGGGCGCGAAGGTGATCGTGAGCGAGGTGAACCCGTACCGGATCGACCTACTGCGCGGCCTCGGGCTCGAGGTGATCGGCATGGACGCCGACCCGGTGCGCTTCGTGAACGAGTGGACGGCGGGGCAGGGGGTGGATGTCGCGTTCGAGGTGACCGGCCATCCGGCGGCGGCGCGCGTGATGACCGAGACGGTGCGGGTGTGGGGCACGGTCAGCATCGTGGCGATCCACTCGGAGCCGACGCCGGTGAACCTCTACCCGATGTTCGCGCGCGAGGTGACCATGCACGGGAGCCGGCTCTACAACCGCGCCGACTGGGAGGAAGCGATCCGGTTGGCCGCCTCGGGGGCGGTCACGCTGGCGCCGCTCGTGAGCCGGAAGATTCCGCTCGAGGGCCTGCAGGAAGGGATGGAGGAGGCGCTCCGGGGCGGTCCGGTGATGAAGGTCCTCGTCGATCTGACTGCGTAGATTCGCGCCCTCACCACCCCTCACGCCACCCTCTCCCCGGACGGGAGAGGGTGGCAGTCAAGGGAGGACGGGGGCTACTTGTCCTTGATGGCGGCCTGCACCTTGGCCACCATGTCGGCGGGGATCGTGGCGATCCCGTGATCCTTCTTGGCGTGCTCGGCGCCCTTCGCCATCACCTCGGCGACGTCCTTGCCTTCCAGTACGGCGCTGCATCCGGGCATCAGATCACCGCAACGAAGAACCTTTGCCATGACGCTCCTCCTCCTCGGTTCGAGGGATGGGCCTGCCTCCGAGAGGCTACGCCCTTTGTCGGAACCGCGCCACCTGCACGCTTCGTGTCGCGGCGCTAGCGGCCGGGCGAAACGACCAGGTTGCCCGGCTTGCCCTTCTGGAAGTTCTCGATGTTCTCCACCGCGGCGGAGAGGCCGTCGCGGATGACCTCGGGAGTCTGACCCGCGTTGTGCGGGGAGACGACCACGTTGGGCAGGCCCAGGATCGGATCGTCGGCGGCGAGCGGCTCCTGATGGAAGACATCGAGCCCCGCGCCCATGATCTTGCGATCGCGCAGGGCGGCGAGCAGGGCCTCGCGGTCCACCAGTGCGCCCCGGCCGGTGTTGACGAGGATCGCGGTGGGCTTCATCATCGCGAGCTCCTTGCGGCCGAGGAAGTTGCGTGTCTCGGTGGAGAGGCGCACGTGGAGGCTGATCACGTCGGCCCGGGCGAGGATCTCTTCCTTGCTCGCGGGCGTGGCGCCGGTCTGCCGGATGCGCGCCTCGTCGCCGAGCGCGCTCCAGCCCAGCACGTTCATGCCGATGCCGCGGGCGATGGTGACGAGGCGGCAGCCGATGGCGCCCATGCCGAAGACGCCCAGGGTCTTGCCGAGGCACTGGGTCAGCATCTCGCGGGGCCAGCGCCCCCGGCGCATCTCGGCGTCGAGCGTCACCACCTTGCGGGCCACCGTCAGCATCAGGGTGAGTGCGTGCTCGGCCACCGCGAAGGCGTTGATGCCGGGGGTGTTGCAGATCGTGACCCCGCGCATGCCCGCCGCGTTCAGGTCGAAGTTGTCGGTGCCGGTGCCCCACACCGAGACCATCTTGAGCTTGGGGCAGGCCGCGAAGACGCCCTCGCTGAAGCGCGCGTGGGCGCGGATGTTGATCGCGGCGGGTGCGTCGCCGAGGCGACGGATCAGCTCGGCCTCCTGCTCGGCGCCACGTTCGGTGAAGACCCGCACCTCGCCCAGGCGCTTGGCCCGCTGATGCGCCTCGCTGCCCTCGAAGACGGAGGGGAAGTCGTCCGGGACGACGATCACGCGCCCGGGCTCGCGAAGACCGCCTGCGCCGCCGACACGCCCGCGCCAGCCTCGCTACGATAGCCGAGCTCGCGGAGCGTCATCTCGATCGCGGAGAGGGTCGGGAGCACGTACATCGGGCTCGAGGTGATGCCCATGTGGCCGACGCGCAGCGTGGCGGTACGGATCTTGTCGAGGCCGGTGCCGATCAGGATGCCGTAGCGGTCCCGCATGTGGGTGACCACCGCGGCCGGATCGACGCCGGCCGGCGCCCTGAAGCAGGACACGGTGTTGGACAGGAGCGAGGCGTCGGGGAACATCTGCAGCCGCATCGCGTCGATCCCCGCGCGGAACGCCTTGCCCGCCACCGCGTGCCGGCGGAAGCGATGGGGGAGCCCCTCCTCGAGGATGAGCCGGCTCGCCACGCCCAGGGCCTGGGTGAGGTGCGTCGGGATCGAGACCGGCTGCCGCCGCGGCGTGCCGTCCGGGACGTGGCCGCCGCGCGAGGCGGGGATCCAGTTTTCCTTCCAGCGCAGCAGATCGTAGGCCCACGAGGAGGCCTTGTGCTTGCGGCGCTCCATCGCCTCCCACGCGGCCGGGCTCACCGACACGATGGCCATGCCGAGCGGCGCGGCGAGGCACTTCTGCGAGCCGGTCATGTTGAGATCGATGCCCCACTCGTCGGTGCGCACGTCGATACCGGCGAGCGAGGAGACCGTGTCGAGCATGAACAGGGCGCCGTGGCGCTTGACGATGCGGGCGACCTCGGCGGCCGGGTAGGTCGTGCCGGTGGAGGTCTCGTTGTGCACCATCGACACCGCCTTGGGCTTGACGCGCTCGATGTCCTTCTCGAGCTTGGCCAGGTCCAGCGGCTGGCCCCACTCCACCGTGTGCTCGGTCACCTCGGCGCCCGCGCGGGTCATGATCTCGCGCATGAGCCCGCCGAAGACGCCGGCGGTCACCACCACGACGCGATCGCCGGGCTCGACCACCGAGATCGCGGCGGCCTCCAGCGCGGTACGGCCCGAGCCGGGCATCGCGATGACCTCGCCCCGACTCGTCTGGAAGATTTCGCGGAGCGCGAGCGTCACCGGCTCCAGCACGTTGACGTCGAAGTTCATGTCGTACTGGATCGTGGCCGGTTGGTTCAGGGCCTGCATCACCGGGAACGGCAGCTCGGTGGGACCCGGGATCATCAGGATGGGCTGCGTCCGGGTCGCGCTCCAGCGGATCGAGGAATCCATGACCACTCCTTTAGGCGCGGGCTTCGGTGAGCCCGCTCTGCTTGCGTCGGATCAGGTAGAGGTTCCGCAGATAGACCAAGAGACCGGCCCCCTGGCCGATGATGAAGACGGGATCCATGCGATAGATCGCGTAGATCAGCAGCGTGAGACCGCCCCCGATCGAGAAGAACCAGAACGAGACCGGGATGACGCTCTCCTTCCGGCGCTCGGAGGCGATCCACTGCACCAGGAAGCGCATCGAGAAGGAGGCCTGGCCGAGCAGTCCGATCGACAGCCAGAAGTGTTCCGAAGTCATCATCGCTCCGTCCTCGCCGGGTGGGTCCGACCGGGGGCCAACCCCGTGCTAGAATCCAGCCACTCACGTTACCGGACATCCCCGGGGGCCCGCAAGGAGTTTCGCTGCCCGGCAAGGAGTTTTGCTCGGACGGTGCGCGGCATTGATCAGGCGCTGGTGGACGAGGTGTGGCGTGAGACCACGTCGTATCCGCCGGGGCGGATCGACGAGGAGGCGCGCGACTTCCTGGCCCGTCAACCGCACGTCGCCGCCTTCGCGCACGCGGTGACTCGCGAGCACGATCCGGTGGTGCAGCGCGCGGCCCTCGGTCTCTGCTTCCTGCTCTTCAAGGTGCTCGAGCGTAGTCTCGGCCGGCCGTTCCCGCGGCTGACCGAGGAGCGCATCCAGGCGGCGCACGCGGCCGCCGCCACCTGGCTCGAAGGGCTCGCGGCGACCGACCCGGACGGCGTGCTCGCCGCGGCCGACGCGCCCGGCCATCCGACCCTCGTGGCCTACGTGCTCTCGGTGTTCTACGGCGCCGGCGCGGACGGCTGCGACGAGCGGGTGCGCGCCGGGCTGCTCCTGATGCTGCGAACGCTGACGGACGCGCTCGACGTGGGCCCGGTGGAAGCCTGACGCCGAGAGAAGCTAGACCGGGACGGTGGGCCCCGACGTGATCGCGATGACGAGTGCGCCGCCGGGGCTGGTGACGGTGTGCACGCACCCCGGCGGCCTCCGCGCGTAGTTGCCCGCGATGCACACCCCGGTGTCGTCGGCCACGGCGCCCTCGAGCACGTAGATCTGCTCGTCGCCCACGTGGCGGTGGCGGGGGATGGTCGCGCCCGGCTCGTAGCGCATCAAGATCGCCTTGTGCAGGCCGTCGGCGTCCTCCCAGAGCATCTTCCAGAAGACGCCGGGGCGGCGCTCGACCCAGGGGACGCGGCTCGTATCGACGAAGAGCGTGACGGGCGGGGTGGTCACGGAGCGGTCTCCTTCGTGTGAGGCTAGCGGGCGTGTGAGGCTAGCGGGCCGGCGCGCCGGCCTCGCGAAGCGCCTGCCGGATCGCCTCGCGGAACTCGTCGAGGGGCGGCGCGCCCTCGATCTTCAGGCCGTTGATGAAGAAGGTGGGGGTCGCGCGCACGCCCGCCTCACGGCCCTCCCGCACGTCCGCCATGACCGCCTCCTGGAAGCGTGCGGTCTCGACACACTCGGTGAAGAGCGGCACCTCGAGCCCGAGGCGCCGCGCGTAGCCGACGAGCTGCTCGGAGGAGAAGTCGGGCTGGGCGAGGAAGAGCAGGTCGTGGTACCCCCAGTAGCGGCCCTGCGCTCCCGCGCAGCGCGCGGCGATCGCCGCGGGAACCGCCAGGGTGTGGGACCGGAGCGGGAAGTCCTTGAATACGAACCGGACCGAGTCCGCGAAGTCGGTCCGCAGCTGCTCCAGGATGTCCTGGGCTTCGCGGCAGTAGGGACACTGGTAGTCGCTCCACTCGAAGACGGTGACCGATGCCGCGGCCGGCCCGCGGCTCATGGTCGGCTCGACGGTGAAGCGGGGCGTCGGCTGCGCGGTCGCGGTGGCCCCCGGCAGGAGCAGCCACGCCGCCACCGCGAGCGCGATGGGAACTCGCGAGGACGCCATCCCGGTCAGGCGGCGCGATCGGCCTCGATCGAGGTGATGATGTAGGTCCCGCTCTTGGCGTCGCGCTCCAGTGTCAGGATCTTCTGCTTGGCCGCCTCCTCCAGGAGCTTCGAGAAGGTCGAATAGCCGTAGTAGGACTCGTTGAACGCGGGATTCTTCCTGATCATGGTCTGCTTGACCATGGAGCCCCACAGGGTGTCCTTGTTCTCGCGCTGCAGCGCCTGGATCGCCTCGATGAGCTGGGCGAAGGCCTCCGCCTTCTTCTCGGGCAGCCCGCGCAGCGCGGTCGTCTTCTTGGACTCGCGGATCAGGTCCTCGTAGAAGATGAACTCGTCGCAGTTGCCCACGAGCAGCTCGGACGACGACGACTTCACCCCGAGGCCGATCACGTAGCGATCGTTCTCCCGCAGCTTCGACACGAGCGGGGAGAAGTCGGAATCGCCCGAAACCAGGGCGAAGCTGTCCACGTGCTGCTTGGCGTAGGCCAGGTCCATCGCGTCCACCACCATCCGGATGTCGGCGGAATTCTTGCCGCTGTAGCGGCTCTGGGGCACGTCGATCAGCTCGATGGCGTGCTCGTGAAAGGGCCGCTTGTACTCCGCGTAGCGGTTCCAGTCCGCGTAGGCCCGCTTGACCATGATCTTGCCCTTCTCGACCAGCCGCTCCAGCACCAGCTTGATCTCGAACTGCTTGTACTGCGCCTCTTTGACCCCGCGGACGATGTTCTCGAAGTCCATGAACATCGCCAGCTTCCGGTCGTCACTCATGCGTTCCATCCTCCTGCCACAGGTTGCCCGGCGCCAGTGCTCCCGGGACGGACCCATGCCCGCCCCTCGCCGATCTTCATTATAGGCGGGCCCCGTGGGGGCCCGCCGCCAGATTTCACAGGCACGTGACATCGGAGGCCCGCCTGCGGCTAGACTGCTCCCAGGAGGTGACCCATGAGCCCGATCCGGAAACTGGTGCTGTGCGCGGGGATGCTCGTCGCGACGGTGGGGGCCGCCGCCCAACCCGCCCTGGCGGCCGCCGGCCCGGTGCACGTAGGGCAGGCCGCGCCCGAGATCACCGGCGGGCCCTGGATCAACAGCGAGCCGCTCTCGCTCGGCGGCCTGCGGGGGCGCGTGGTGCTGGTGGAGTTCTGGACCTACGGCTGATACAACTGCAAGAACGTGATCCCGCAGTTGCGGGATTGGCACTCGCGGTACGAGAAGCAGGGGCTCACCATCGTCGGCGTGCACTCGCCGGAGTTCTTCTGGGAGAAGCCGCTCGACCGAGTCCGGAGCGCGACGAAAGACCTGGGGGTGCGGTATCCGGTGGTGCAGGACAACGACTTCGCGATCTGGCGACGCTACGAGAACTGGGCGTGGCCGGCCGCGGTCATCGTGGACAAGAAAGGCATCGTCCGGTTCACCCACATCGGGGAGGGGGCGTACGCCGAGATGGAGCAGCTCATCCAGCGCCTCCTGCTCGAGAACTAGGTGACCGCGCGGCGCCTCAATGTCCTGATCTTCGGCGCGGTCTTCGCCGCGGCCCTCGTGCTGGCCTCCCTGGGTTACTTCTCGCTGCGCCGGTGGGAGCAGGCCGCCGAGCTGCAGCTCCGTGAGCAGGCGCGGGACACCGTGACCATGGCGGCCGAGAAGGTGGAGATGGCGGTGGTCCGGGCCGAGCAGGACGGCGTCGCCTCGCTGCAGGCCGCGGCGCTCGAGCCCGGCTTCGGGCCCGACGCGGTGGAGGTCTGGCGCGCGCATCACCCGCTCTTCGACGCGGTCTACCTCTGCGACCGGGACGGGCGCGTGCTGTACCCGGCCCGCTGGTCGCCCGACGACGTTCTGAGCATTGCCGCGCTGCGTGGCGAGATCTCGCAGGGGTTCTGGGATCGGGGCGGGCGGCGGCACCTCGAAGCGGGCGGACGCGTCATCCTGGCCGCGGTGATCCCGGGGTCGGGCAGCCCGGGCGCCCCGAAGGGCCCGTTCCTGGTCGGGCTCCGCCGCGACGACCAGGCGCTGAGCCGGGACGTGCTGGCCCAGGCGCTGGGCGGGGCCGAGGGCAAGAGCGCGCTGGTGGTGCTCGACGGCCGCGGCCGATCCGTCTTCTCCTCCGGGTCGGTCGAGAGCGCGGCGCCGGTGCTGACCGTAGCGTTCGGCGAAGCACTGCCCGCCTGGCGGGTGGCGCTCTACCAGCCGGCGGGGCTATCCCCGCGGGACATGGTCCGACGCCAGACCGTCATCTTCATGGCCGCCTTCGCGCTGCTGCTGGGGGTGATCGGGGCGGGCCTCGTCGCCACCTACCGGCTGCAGCGGCGCGAGTCCGAGATCGCGCGGCTCAAGTCCGACTTCGTGGCCAACGTCTCCCACGATCTCAAGACGCCGCTGTCGCTGATCCGCATGTTCGCCGAGACCCTCGAGATGGATCGGGTACCCGAGGAGCCGCGGCGCCGCGAGTACTACGGCGTCATCACGCGCGAGAGCGAGCGCTTGAGCCGTCTCATCGACAACGTGCTCGATTTCTCCCGGATCGAGAGCGGCCGCCAGCGCTACGATCTCGCGATTGGGCCGGTCGAGCCGATCGTCCACGACGTGCTCGACAGCTTCCGCCATCCGTTGCACCAGCACGGGTTCGCGCTCGACGTGTCGATCGCGCCGGATCTGCCCGACGTGCCCCTGGACGTCGAGGCCATGAAGCAGGCCCTCGCCAACCTCCTCGACAACGCCATGAAGTACTCGGCCGACCGCGGCAAGATCACGGTGGCGGCGCGCCGGGAGGGGTCCGGGGTCGTCCTGGAGGTGGCGGACCAGGGTATCGGGATCCCGATTTCCGAGCAGGAGCGAATCTTCGAGAAATTCTATCGCGTCGGACGGAGTGAGACGCAGGGGCGCCGCGGGAGCGGAGTGGGGCTGGCGCTGGTCAAGCACATCGTCGAGGCCCACGGCGGGCGGGTGACGGTGGAGAGCCGCCCCGGCGAGGGCAGCCGCTTCACCCTGCACCTGCGGGGGTCGGGATGCCCCGCATCCTGATCGTCGACGACGAGCCCGAGATGGTGCGCGGGCTGGAGGACAACCTGCGCTTCGAGGGCTATCAGACCATCGCGGCGGGGGACGGTCGGAGCGGGCTCACCCTCGCGGTGTCGGAGGCACCGGACCTGATCCTGCTCGACGTCATGATGCCGGGCATGAGCGGCTGGGATCTCTGCCGCGAGCTGCGGCAGCGGGGCCTCGACATCCCGGTGATCATGCTGACCGCGCGCGGCGAAGAGGTGGACCGGGTGCTGGGGTTGGAGCTGGGCGCGGACGACTACGTGACCAAGCCCTTCAGCCTGCGCGAGCTGATGGCCCGCATCCGCGCGGTGCTGCGTCGCCCGGGCCCGCGGCAGAAATTCGCGGAGTTCGCGTTCGGCGACGTGCGGGTGCATCTGCGCGCGCGGCAGGCGTTCAAGGGCGGCCGCGAGGTGCGGCTCACGCGCAAGGAGTTCGATCTCCTGCGGTACCTCGTCGAGCACCAGGGCGAGGTCATCACGCGCGACCGCCTGCTCGACGAGGTGTGGGGCTACGAGCGGTTTCCCACCACGCGCACGGTGGACACCCACATCCTTCGGCTGCGGCAGAAGTTCGAGGACGATCCGGAGCGGCCCGCGCACATCCTCACCGCGCACGGCCAGGGCTATCGGTTCGTCGCCGAGAAAGGAGCGTCATGAGCAAGACCCCGGAGGAGCTGGCCCGGCGCACGCCGCCCGGCCAGGTGCTGACCACGAAGTGGCCGGTGCTGACCTACGGCCGCACCCCACGCTTCGATCCCGCCAAGTGGTCGTTTCGCTGCTTCGGCCTGGTCGAGCGGGAAATGACCTGGAGCTGGCCGGAGTTTCTCGCCCTGCCTCGTGTCGAGGTGACGTGCGACATCCATTGCGTGACGCGCTGGTCGCGGCTGGACAACCGCTTCGAAGGCGTGTCGATGCGCGTGATCCTCGAGCGCGTGCGTCTCAAGCCCGAGGCGAAATTCGCCAGGATCCACGCCGATCCGGACTACACGACCAACCTGCCCCTCGAGGACCTGGCGGAAGACGACGTGCTGCTGGCGCTCCGGCACGACGGCGCCGACCTCGCGCCGGATCACGGCGGGCCGTTGCGACTGGTGGTGCCCAAGCTCTACTTCTGGAAGAGCGCGAAGTGGCTGCGCGGCTTCGAGTTCCTCGACGTCAATCCGCCCGGCTTCTGGGAGGTCAACGGCTACCACATGCACGCCGATCCGTGGGCCGAGGAGCGCTACGCCGACCAGGAGACCCACGCGATGCAGACGATGCGCGCCGAGGCCGCCCGCCGCCTCCGCGCCCGCTAGCTCCCTCTCCCCAGAGGGGAGAGGGCAGGGTGAGGGAGGCTAGGGCAGGGTGAGGGGCTGAGCCCCGAGGAACGTCCGCACGGAGGCGACGAACTCCTCCGGGCGATCGGCGGGCACGGTGTGCGCCGCGCCCGGGATCTCGACCAGGCGTCCGTCCGGCAGGCGCTCGATCATCTTCTTGGCCACCTCGGGCGAGAGAATGTCGCTCTCGGCTCCGCGCACGACGAGGGTAGGGCAGGGGATGCGTCCGAGCGGCTCCCACAGGTCCACCACGTCGCGCCGGCCCTCGCGCATCATGTCGCGCAGCCCCTTGGCGTACTTCCAGGTGAGGCCGCCGTCGGGCAGCCGCTTGAGCCCGTGCCGGACGCGCTCGCGCAGCAGGCCCACGTCCTGCAACGGGTTGGCGCGCCTGATGTACTCGACGGCCCACTCCTCGCTCTCGACGCGCTCGGGGGACTGGCTCATCATGTCGCGCACGCGCTGCAGGCCCGCGAGCGCGATCTCGGGCCCGATGTCCACGATCACCAGCCGCTCGAGCCGCGCCGCGTGGGCCGCCGCGTAGGCGATCGCGATGCGCCCGCCCATCGAGTGGCCCAGCAGCGCGAAGCGCTCGAGGCGCAGCTTGCCCGAGAAGGCGGCGACGTCGTCGGCCATGGTCCCGACGCGGTAGTCGTCGTCGGGCGCCGGATCGCTGTCGCCGTGGCCGCGCTGATCGAGCGCGATCACCCGCCGGGCCGGCGTCAACCGCTCGGCCAGGTGGTCCCACACGCGCGCGTGGCCGGTGATGCCGTGGAGCAGGACGACCGCGGGGGCGTCGGCCGGCCCCCAGTCCAGGTAGTGCAGCGTGATGCCGTTGACCTTGGCGGTGCGCTCGATGAAGGACATGACGGAGCAGTCTAGTCTCGGGATGGCGGCGGGTCAACGCGACGGTTTCGGCCCCGCGCCTTGTCAAAGCGGGAGCCCTGACGGTAGAGTGGACCACCCCTCACCGCGCCCGCTCCCCCGAGGGAGAGGGAAGAAGAGAGAATGGCCATGGCGACGTACGCGATCACTGACGTGGCGATCATCTTGAGACCCGAGGACGACGTCGCCATCGCCAAGAAGGAGCTTCCGGCCGGCACCATCCTCGAGGACGCGGGCGGCCGCATCGAGGTGAGGCAGGACATCAAGCCGGGCCACAAGGTGGCGCGGCGGGCCCGGCGCACCGGAGAGACGGTGCGCCGCTACGGGCAGCCCATCGGGTTCGCCACCGCGGACATCGCGGTCGGCGACCACGTGCACACCCAGAACGTGGCGGTGGGCGATCTCAAGCAGCAGTATGAAGTCGGCACCGACGTGCGGCCGGTCGCGTTCTACCCGCCGGCCGAGATGCGCTATTTCGACGGCTACCTCAGAGAGGATGGCCGCGTCGGCACCCGCAATTACGTGGCGGTGATCTCGGGGGTGAACTGCTCGGCCAGCGTGAGCCAGTTCGTGAAGGACAAGTTCCGCGACGTGACGCGCGACTATCCCAACATCG
>DATMMH010000420.1:0-3646 GCA_035569855.1 Candidatus Dormiibacterota bacterium | reverse complement strand
GTGTCGGAGATGTAGTTCAGGTCGGCGAAGAAGACCATGTCGAACTTGCCGCGCTCGCAGACCCGCGCGATGTGCTGATAGAGCTCCGGCCGCGCCCAGTCGAACCCGGCCTCCGCGGTGCGAGGATGCCGCCACATGGCGAGGCTGTGATAGGTCGGGCCATGGCAGAGGAACTGCGCCAGGTGCATCTTGCGCTTGGGCACGGTGCCTCTTTCTAGCACACGCTCCCGGGCGCCGGCGTCTCCACTTCGCGACATTGACGCGCCGGATCGCCCCCTCCCCGGGCCCCAAGGGGTCCAGCGCCCACCACCACGGCCCGGAGGCGGAGCACCGGTCCCGCCTCCGGGCCTTCACCCTCGAACATGGCGGCGGTCTATCCGAGGGGCTACACTCGATCTGCAGAAACCGAGTTCATATCCAGAAGGAGGACCCCTTGTTAGGATCTCAAGATCTCATCGTCGGCCTTGTGATCGTGGTCGTGCTCTTCGGAGCCAAGAAGATCCCCGAGCTGGCCGGGTCCCTCGGCAAGTCCCTGAAGGAGTTCAAGAAGGGGGTGTCGGACGCGACGGAGGAGACCCCGGTCGCGCCCCCATCGGCGACCCCCTCAGCTGCCAAGGCGTGCGCGGCCTGCCAGCTCCCCGTGCAACCGGACTGGCAGCACTGTCCACGCTGCGGAGCCTCGACGGGTTAGGACCGGCCCTCGCCCGTCAATCCACCCCGGTACGCCGAGCCGCTCACGCGCATGTTTCGACGATCACGCGCGCGTAGACGCGGGCCGCGTTGAACAGATCTCGCAACTCCACCCGCTCATCGGGCATGGTGTTGTACTTGCCGCCCGGCCCATACACGAGCCCGACCATCCCCGCCCGCGCCAAGTGCACCGCGTCCGTCCCGTAGAACTTGTACGGCGCGACGTCCCCGATCTTCGGCTCTTCCCCGACCACCGCGCGATGCGCCCGCACGACCGTCTGCACGACGTCGGCCTCCCGGCCGACCTCGAACGGCCCCATGAGCATCCGCTGCCCGCCCTGGTTCAGCCGCACGTCGGCGACCAGATCGGGATCGACGGTTTGCCAGTGCGCGATCAGCGCCCGGATGTCGTCGATCACCGTGTCCGGCGTCTGCCCGGGACTGTAGCGCACGGAGAACTTGATCGCGCACCGATCCGCCAGTAGCGAGGGCCGCCAGTCCTGATAGTCGGGCCCGAGGCCGCCGCGGATCACCCCGATGCCCACCCGCTGCAGCCCGCGGTAGTCCGCCCGCTCCGGCCCCGTGAAGGACATGGCGGTGAGCGCCGGGATGAGCTTGAGCATCTTGGCGATCGCGTCGACCCCGTCCTCTCGCTTCGAGAGGTGCCGGGTCCGCCCGTGCACGGTTAGCTCCGCCTCGAGCGAACCCGCATGCAGCGTCAACGCCGAGTTGTCCGTCGGCTCCCCGACAACGAACCGGTCGGCGCGCACCCCCTGCGCGAGCATGTGGACCGTCCCCACGCCGCCCTGCAGCTCTCCGACCACGTGCGCCAGGACCACGTCCCCCCGGAGCCGGCGCCCCGTCCGCTGCACGGCCTGTACCGCCGCGACATATGCGGCATCCGCCGCCTTCATGTTCGACACGCCGATGCCGTAGATGCACTCGGCGTCGACGTCGCCCCCGAAGGGATCGCGCGTCCAGCCTGCGCCCGCCGGGTTGGTGTCGAGGTGGCCGTTGAGCATGAGGCTCCTGCCTCCGCCGGTGCCGCGCCATCGGCTGATGCAGTTGAAGCGGTCCGGCTGGACTTCCTGGAGCTCTACTTCGAGGCCGAGCTTCGTGAGGTAGTCCCGCATGAAGCGGGCGATCGTGCCTTCCTCGCCCCCGGCGGAGTAGCTGCGGATGCGGACCATCTGCTGGAGGAGAGTGACGAGCTCGCCGGTATCGACGGCGCTCGCCGCAGCCTGGGCCAGCTCCTGGGTCTCTGAACCGGCAGTGTCGCCCATCGTCATCAGTCCCTCTCAGACTCCCGGTGCGTTGTGCGCTATGCGGGAGGATCGGCAAAAATACGGGCCGGGTCAAGCGGCTCCTTCGGGCTCTTGACGATGCCGCGGGCATGGGAGCAGGATCGGCCCGGGAATCGGCTCGGCGCCCACAGAGGAGGCACGCATGCCGCTGATGTTGCCCGGGGACTACCACTACAACTTGCTCATGGCCGCCTTCCCGTCGCTGGCCGAGCCGCCGTTCGAGAGTCTGGAGATGCAGCGGTACGTCTGGGGCCGGTCGTGGGGCTGCACCACGGACGTGGGGCCGCTCAAGAGCGTCCTGGTCCACCGGCCGGGACCGGAGATCGGGTGCGTCGACACGAGCAAGTACTTGCCCGAGCTCGGCGCCTGGGGCAACCAGGAGGCGGGTTGGTACTGGCGCGGTCCCGAGCCCCCGGACCTGCCGCGCATGCAGGCCCAGCACGACGCCCTCGTGCAGGCCCTCCAACAGGAACACGTCGAGGTGATCGAGGTCGGGGCTGTGGCCCCCGGCCGCTTCAAGGCCTGCTCGATCCGTGACGCCGTCATCGCCGTCGCGGGCGGCGCCGTCGTGTGCCGGCTCGGGGCGCGCGTGCGGCGGGGTGAAGAGTTGCCCGTGACGCGGCGGCTCGCCGAGCTCGGCATGCCGATCCTCCGCACCATCCACGGTACCGGTGTCCTCGAGGGTGGCAGCTTCGCCTGGCTCGACCAGCGCACCGCGGTGGTCGGCCTCGGCACGCGGGTCAACGAGGAGGGCGCGCGCCAGCTCGAGGACGTGCTGCGCGCCCAGGGGGTCGAGCTGCTGCGCGTGCAGCTGCCCGGCTACCGCCAGCATATCGACGGCGTGTTCGTCATGGTGGACGTCGATCTGGCCCTCGTGAACCCGGCTCTGATCCCGTACCCGCTTCTCGAGAGACTCGGGCAGCTCAAGATCCGGACGATCAACCTGCATCCCGACGATCACCCGTTCACCGTCAACTGCCTCGCCGTTCGTCCGGGCCGGGTCCTCATGAGCGAGACCTCCGGCTACACGCTCGACCGCCTCGCCAAGGCAGGCGTCGAGGTCATTCCACTGGCGTTCGACGCGGTGTATCGCGGCGGCGGCGGCATTCACTGCTCGACGGCGCCGCTCGTGCGCGATCCCATCTGATCCCCCCGAAGTACCCATGGCTGACACGCGCGCTGTGCGTCCCTGGTGCTCCCCCACATCTAGCGAGCGGCCCGCCGTTGCCGTCGGTCCGGCTGGAGACCCTGCGATGACTTCTTGGCTCAATCGCGCCTCGTCGATCGTCTTCTCTCGGACCCCTGGGTGGGGTTGCGCGCTCGTCTCGGCGGTCGCTGGCGTGTGGCTCGCGCTCGCGATGGCCGCGCCCGAGCTCGGCGCCCAGGCCAAGCCCGAGGCCGAGCGCAAGGTGGCCGTGATCTCCGACATGGGCAGCATGGACCCCTACCGCGACAACAGCTCGGTCGGCGTGGAGGTCCAGGGCCACCTCTTCGATCCGCTCGTGGATTATCGCGGTCCCGATTTCACCCAGACGCCGCTGGTGGCCGAGCGGTGGGACAACCCGGACCCGGCCACCTGGCGGTTCTTCCTCCGCAAGAACATCAAGTTCCACGACGGCAAGGAGCTCACCGCCGAGGACGTCAAGTTCTCC
>DATMMH010000419.1:0-10370 GCA_035569855.1 Candidatus Dormiibacterota bacterium | reverse complement strand
ATCAGGGCGACCGCCTCGCCCTCGCGCACCTCGAACGAGACGTCGCCGACCGCGGTCAGGTCGCCGTAGCCGACCTCGATGCCGTCAACCCGCAGAAGGGTGGACATACTCCTCGCCGAGGTAGGCCTCGATCACGCGCGGATGGTTGGCGACCGAGGCGGGCTCGCCCTCCGCGAGCTTCTCTCCGAAGTTCAGCACCGCGATACGATGCGAGAGCGTCATGACCGCCCGCACGTTGTGTTCGATCAGCAAGATGGATACACCCGCCTCATTGATGCTCCGGATGAGGCCCACGATGGCCTCGATCTCGGTCGGGTTGAGGCCGGCCATCACCTCGTCCAGCAGCAGCAAGATGGGCTCGGTGGCGAGCGCGCGGGCCAGCTCGAGGCGCTTGCGCTCGGCCAGCGTCAGCCCGGCCGCCGCGTGCCCGGCCTTGGGCCCCAGCCCGACCTGGTCGATCACCGCGCGGGCCTTCGCGCGGGCGTCCGCCATCTGCGGCCGCCGCGCGAGCGCGCCGACCCGCACGTTGTCCAGCACCGAGAGATGCGGAAACGGGCGCACGATCTGGAACGTGCGGGCCAGGCCGAGTCGGCAGATGGCGTGCGGCTTGAGCCCCACGATCGGCCGCCCGTCGAACTGGATCGTGCCCGCATCCGGGGGGAGGAAGCCCGAGAGCAGGTGGAAGACGGTGGTCTTCCCCGCGCCGTTGGGGCCGATGAGGCCCAGCACTTCACCCCGCGCCATGTCGAAAGACAGATCGCGCACCGCCTGCACGCCGCCGAAGCGCTTGGAGATTCCGGAGACCTCGAGGAGTCGTGCGGGAGGCGGCATCTTTAGCGCGCTGGAGCGATGGCGATCGCGCCGCGTCGTGGCCTCTTCGCGCAAGCGTATGTTCTGGGCCTCTTCGCGCAAGCGCTCATCGGAGGGGGGCTGCCTTTGCCCAGAGGCGGCGGAGGGCGGGGTAGGCGCCTTGCGGAAGGAAGAGGACCACAGCGATGAGCAGTAGGCCGTAGGCGATCAGGTGGGCGCCCGACCAGCCTCCCTGGCCGAAATAGACCCGGGACGCCTCGGCGAGGGGGCTCAGGATGAACGAGCCGAGGATCGGCCCAAGCACCGTGCCGGCGCCGCCCACGATGGGACGGATGACGATCTCGACCGACAGCGGGATGCCGAACACCGCGTTGGGCTGCAGCGAGAAGAGATAGAAAGCGTAGAAGGTCCCGCCCACCCCGGTGAGGAACGAGGAGACCACCATCGCCAGCATCTTGTAGCGGAAGGTGTCGACCCCGAGCGCCTCGCAGGCGCTCTCGTCCTCGCGGATCGCGATCAGGTAGGCCCCGAAGCGCCGACGCTCGATCGCCGCCACCACCGCGGTGGCCGCGAGCATGAGACCGAGCGCGATGTAGTAGTACGCGCGGTTGTCCTGGAACTGGAACTGGCGTGGGTTGCCGGTGAACGTGATGTAGTAGCCGAGCGCCCCGCCCACCGCATCGGTGTTGAGCGCGACGATGCGGCACACCTCCGCGAAGGCCACCGTGAGCAGCACGAAATAGAAGCCACGCAGGCCGAACCGGAAGCCCAGATAGCCGACCACGGTGCCGAGGGCGGCGGAGAGCACTCCGCCCACCAGCATGCCGATCCACGGGGTGAGCCCGGCCTGCACGGAGAGCAGCGCGGAGGCGTACGCGCCGATGCCGACGAAGGCGGCGTGTCCGGCCGAGAGCTGGCCCGCGTAGCCTCCGACGATGTTCCAGGCCTGTCCGAGGAAGGCGTAGAAGAAGATGAAGATGAACACGGTGACCGCGTAGGAGTTGAGCACCGCCGGCAGCAGCAACAGCACGATCAGCGCGCCCGCCGCGAGCCACCTCACGCGGCGGATCTCCCGAAGAGCCCGGCCGGGCGGAACAGAAGGATCAGGATCAGCAGCGAGAAGCTCACCAGCTCCTTCATCGACGGGCTCAGGAACACCGCGCCCATGGACTCGGCCACAGAGACGAGCAGGCCGCCCAGGAAGGCGCCGGGCAGGCTTCCCATCCCGCCGATGATCACGATGTTGAACGAGGCCACCGAAAGCGAGAGCCCGCCCGCGGGCTGGAAGGGCAGGATCGGCGAGACCAGCGCGCCCGCCGCCCCCACGCAGGCCGCCCCGATGCCGAAGGCCACCGCGTACACGCGCCGCACGTCGGTGCCGATCACGAGCGCGCCGTAGGCGTTGTCGGCCGCCGCCCGCATGGTGCGGCCGAGATCGGTGCGGGTCAGAAAGAGATAGAGCGCCAGGGTGAGCGCCATGGCGAGCGCGAAGGTCACCAGGCGCGCCACGTCCACGAAGATCGGCCCGATCCAGATGGTGGCCGCGCGGAGGGGCGACCGCACCCGCTGCGGATCGGGGCCGAAGGCCACGAGCGCGGCGTTCTCCAGGACCAGGGCCACGCCCAGCATCAGGAGGATCTGCATCTCGTGGGGGGCGTCCACGATGCGGTCGACCAGGACGCGCTGGATCACCACGCCGAGGACGAAGAGAACGGCCGCGCACGCCACGAACCCGATGTACGGGTCGACCCCGGCCCGGGTCGCCAGGAGCCACGCCAGGTACATGCCCCACACCATCATGTCGCCGTGGGCGAAGTTCACCACGCGCATCACCCCGAAGATGAGGGTGAGCCCCACCGCCATGAGGCTGTAGACGCCTCCGAACAAGAGCCCGCTGAGCAGGCCCTGAGCGATGAGCGCCGGGTCCAGGGGCGGCTACGCCTTGGGGCGCGGGAACACGAACTTCTGGAGCGCGGCTTCCTTCGGCCAGACCGCGACGGGCTTTTGGCCGAGGATCTGGAGCATGGTGGTGACCGCGTTCGGATTGTCGCCGATCTCGTTGAACATCACGGGCCCCGCGTACTGCATGAGGCCGGCCGACCAGTTCGTCTTCCGGATCGCCTCCACGATCGCGTCGGGGTCGGTGGACCTGGCCCGCTCGAGCACGTCGGCGATCAGCAGCATCGCGTCGTAGGAGTAACCGGAGTTGGTGTCGAAGGTCTTGCGCTTACCGGTCTCCTTCTCGGCGCGCTTCGCATACTCTTCGGCTACGCTCTGCGTCTTCGGGTTCCTGAAGTTGGCCCAGGGCGTGCTGTTCAGCACGTACTCCAGGTCCTCCTTGAGCACCGCGATCTGGCCGGCCTCGTAGAGGCCGGGGCTCCCCGGCCCCACGATGCCCATGATCTCGACCCGCTGCTTGCGGATCTCCGGGAGCAGGAGCTGCGCGCTCGCCGGCCGCGTGATCGGCGCGATGACGTCGGGCTTGGCCGACTTGGCCCGCGAGACCTCGGTGGAGAGATCCTGCGGCGGCTCCGGCCACGGGATCACGTCGACGATCTCCCATCCGGGCTTGGCCGCGGCGTGGGCGGCCTGGAAGCCCCTGGCGTTGTTCTGGCCGAAGAGATCGTTGCAGTACATCAGGACCATGCGCTTCGGGGAGACGCCGGCTTCCTTGAACATCTCGGTGAAATACTGGACGGCCTTCCGCCCGAAGGACGAGCCGGTCGGGAAATTGCGGTAGACGTACTGCGTCTTCTGCTGCCCCTCTTTCACCGCCTTGGCCACGTTCGCGGTGATCGGGTCGGCGGCCGCGATGTCGACGAGGAACGGGATCCGCCGCTGCTGGGCCACCGGCACCATCGCCTGGGTGGAGCCCGAGTCGAACGAGCCCACGAGCAGCTGGGCTCCCTGATTGATCACCCGCTCCGCCTCGGTGCGGCCGATGTCCGGCTTGGTCTGGGTGTCGCCCACGACCAGCTCGATCTTCATCCCGTTGAGCGACCTGATGCCGCCCGCCGCGTTGATCGCCTCGGCCGCCATCTGGGCCCCGAGGCGGCAGGCCTGGCCGGGCTCGGCCAGGGCCCCGGTCACCGGGTGGACCGCGCCGATCTTGAACGACGGCGCCTGGGCGCGCAGCACCGCCGGGAAGACGAGGGCGGCGGCACCGGCGGTCGCCCCCGCGACCTTCAGAAAGGTGCGTCGGTGCACTCCGACCTCGGCCCGTCGATCGCTCATCGAAATCCCCCGTTGGATTGGCGTTAGGACTTGCCCAGGAGCTGCTGGGCGATGACCACTCGCTGGATCTGGTTCGTGCCTTCGTAGATCTGGGTGATCTTGGCGTCGCGCATGAAGCGCTCCACCGGGAACTCGCGCGTGTAGCCGTAGCCGCCGAAGATCTGCACCGCGTCGGTGGCCGCCTTCATCGCGGTGTCCGACGCCAGGCACTTGGCCGCGGAGGCCTCGAGCGCGGTGCCGGTGATCCCGTGGTCGATCAGGGAGGCGGCGTGGTGGACGACGAGGCGTGAGGCGTGCACCGCGATGGCCATGTCGGCGAGCATGAACTGGATGCCCTGGAACGCGGCGATGGGCTGCTCGAACGCGCGGCGCTCCTTCGCGTAGGCCACCGAGGCGTCGAGCGAGGCCTGGGCGATGCCGACCGCCTGGGCCCCGATGGTGGGGCGCGACTGCTCGAGCGTCCGCATGGCGACCTTGAAGCCCTCCCCTTCCTCGCCGAGGCGATTGTCTACCGGCACCTCGCAATCGGTGAAGTGGAGCGCCACCGTGGGGGAGCCGTGGATGCCGAGCTTGCGCTCCGCTTTCCCCACCGTGAAGCCCTTCATGCCCGGCTCCACCAGCAGCGCGGTCACGCCTCGGGCCCGCTTGCCCGGGTCAGCGGTGACGAAGACGGTGATGACGCCGGCGTGCGAGCCGTTGGTCACCCACATCTTGGAGCCGTTCAGCACGTAGCGATCGCCCTTGCGCACCGCCCGGCACGTCATCGCGGCCGCGTCGGAGCCCGAGCCGGGCTCGGACAGCGAAAAGGCCGCGGTCATCTCGCCGGTGGCCAGCTTCGGCAGGTAGCGCCGCTTCTGCGCCTCGGTGCCCGCGAAGATGATCGGATAGCCGCCCAGGTTCTGGACCAGGAAGATGGTCGAGGTGGACGCGCAGGCCCACGCCACCTCCTCGGCGGCCAGGCAGAAGGCGAGCGAGCCCGCCGCGCTGCCGCCGTAGACCTCCGGGATGTGGAGCCCCATCAACCCCTGCTGGCCCAGCAGCTTGAGCTGCTCGTGCGGATACTCTCCGGTCTCGTCCACGTGGGCCGCGAGCGGGGCGATCCGCTCGCGTGCGATCTCCCGCGCGAGGTCGCGGATCGCCCGCTGATCGTCGGTCAGGTAGTAGAGATTGCTCACGGTGTCAGCCGCTTGCGGGTCACTTCCTCGAGTAGTCGTAGAAGCCCTTGCCCGACTTGCGTCCGAGCTGGCCCGCCATTACCATGCGCTTGAGCAGCGGCGGCGGGGCGTAGCGGGCCTCGCGATACTCGTCGAACATGACCTCGGCCACGAACATGGTGGTGTCGAGCCCGACCAGGTCGAGCAGGGTGAACGGGCCCATCGGGTATCCGCAGCCGAGCTTCATGGCCTGATCGATGTCCTCGAGGGAGGCGAGGCCACCCTCGTACGCCCGGATCGCGTCGAGCAGGTACGGCACGAGCAGCCGGTTCACGATGAACGCGGTAGAGTCCTTGGCCCGCACCGGCACCTTGCCGACCGCCTGCACCCACTCGTAGGCGGCGAGCACGCTCTTCTCGTCGGTGAGGATCGTCTGCACCACTTCGACCAGCTTCATGAGCGGCACCGGATTGAAGAAGTGCAGCCCGATGACCTGCCCCGGGCGCTTGGTGGCCGCGGCCATCGCGGTGATGTTGCACGACGAGGTGTTCGACGCGAGCAGCGCGTGCGTCGGGCAGATTCGGTCGAGGCGGGCGAACGTCTCGTTCTTGAGCGGCTGGTTCTCGGTGATGGCCTCGATCACCAGGTCGGAGTCCCGGAAGGCCTCGAGCCCGACCACACCCTTGATGCGGCTCAGGATATCGTCGCGCGCCCGCTCGTCGAGCTTGGCCTTCGCCACCAGCGCGTCGAGGTTCTTGCGGAGGCCGCCCAGCCCGCGGTCGAGCAGCTCCTGACTCGCCTCCACCACCACCGTCGGAAAGCCCGCCTGGGCCGCGACCTGCACGATCCCCGAGCCCATCAGGCCGCAGCCCAGCACGCCTACGTTCCGGATGGCCATGTGCGGTATCTCCTGGTCACGAGCGCCCGCGTTCACCCGCGGGCGGTGTCATGCGCGAAAGGAAGGGGCGGCGCGGCCGTCAGCGGCGGGACTTGGCCCGGTTGTAGGCGGCCAGCGCGTACTCATGCTCCATGTCGCCGGCCGGGCACGGATTCATCAGAGTGATCCGGATCCCGGTCTTCTTGTTCTTCATGGAGCCGTCCGGCTGCACCTCCCAGTCGTCCATCGCGGATGGGCGCGGCGCGAGCGCGTCGCGCTTGACGGACTCGGTGAAGGCGCGGTTCCGGGCGTCGCTCGGCTGGTTGGGCTGGTTCATCAGGTTGAAGATCATCGGCGGCGCCCCCGCCGTTTTGTCGGCCTCGCCGGCGCCCGTCCCGGAGGGCAGCACGAGCCCCGAGGCCATCACGAGCACTCCCGCAGCGAACGCTTGCTTGATCATGGACGCCTCCCGGTCTCCATCATACAACCACTGCCGCGTACAACCACCCCTGGGGGCCTTACTCGTAGACGATGAGCGAGTCGATCCGGTAGCCGGTGAGCCGCTCCCTCCCCTTCAGGAAGGCCAGCTCGATCAGGAACGCGGTGCCCACCACCATCCCACCCAGGCGCTGCACGAGCTTCAGGGTAGCCGTCATGGTCCCACCCGTGGCGAGCAGATCGTCGACGACGAGCACCCGCTGGCCGGGCTGCACCGCGTCCTCGTGGATGGCGAGCACGTCGCGTCCGTACTCGAGCGCGTACTCCTCCTCGATGGTGCGAAAGGGCAGCTTGCCGCGCTTGCGCACCGGCACGAAGCCCGCCTTCAGCTGATGGGCGAGCGCGCCGCCGAAGATGAAGCCTCGCGACTCGACGCCCACCACCAGGTCGACCCGAGCGGTGTGATACCGGGCGGCCAGATGATCGATGACGGACGCCCAGGCGGGCCCGTCCCGGAGCAGCGTGGTGATGTCCTTGAATAGGATGCCCTCGGTGGGGAAGTCTTTGATATCGCGAATTTTTTTCCGGAGCTCCGAGACCTCCATGCCGGCAGGCATGTTACCCGCTGGCCCCGGTCGGCGCAATACGAAAAACCTCCTCGGCCAGCGCGGCGAGATCCGCGATCACGAGGTCCGCGTGCGTCGACGGCCGACGGAAGCCCGCGGTGTAGTGGGCGGTCCGCATCCCGACGCCCTGCGCGCCCAGGACGTCGGCGTCCGGGTTGTCTCCGATGTGCAGCGCCTCGGACGGCGTCACCCCAACGCCCGCCAGGGTGACCCGGAAGATCTCGGCCTCGGGCTTTCGCACCCCGACCTCGTCGGAGTACGAGATCACGTCGAAGTAGTCGAGCAACCCGTGGCGCTCGAGCACCCGGCGGAGCACCACGCCGGGCGTGCGCCCGGTGTTCGAGACGATGCCGAGCCGCACGCCGCGCGCGGCGAGCGCCTGCAGCGCGACGGCGGCGCCCGGGCTGAGCGCGGGGGGATACGCGAGCACCGGCTCGGTGTAGGCCGCGAGCGCCCGCTCGAGCGCGGCCGGAGCCATCCGCGCCGTGATCCCGGGCACCCCGGCGTCGAGCACGAGGCGGAGCTGCTCCTCGCGGCTCGGGTCGCGGTTGCGGTTCCAGAAGCGCTCGGCGAGGAGAACGCCGGAGCGCTCGTGGATCTCCTCCGCCTCCACCTCGCTGACCGGGGCATCCGCCAGCTCCAGCGCACGACGGATCGCGGCGACCCGCAAGGTCCTCTGCGCGCGCAGGTTCTGGGCCGAATCGGTGACGAGGGTGTCCCAGAAGTCGAACGTGACGAGGCGGATCACGAGGCGAAGCGCGGCTTGCGCTTGCCGAGATAGGCGTCCATCGCCTCACGGGGCTCGTCGGTCGCGAAGGACTGGGCGAACGCGTTGACCCCGTACTCCACCGCGGTCCGCTGGTCGGTGTTCCGCCAGCGGACGATCAGCTCCTTCTGCAGGCGCACCGCGCCGGGAGCGCATTCCAGGATGCGGGCGGCCAGCGCCGCGGTGACCCCGCGCAGCTCGCCGCGGGGCGCCACCCGGTTGACGAGCCCCCACTCGAGCGCCTGCGCGGCCGGCACGCTCTCGCCGGTGAGGAGCATCTCCGCCGCGCGCCCCGGCCCGACGAACCCGGGCAGGAGCGCGGCCTCGATCACCGACGGGATGCCGACCCGGATCTCGGGCAGGCCCAGGCTGGCCTCGGGCGCGGCGGTGCGGAGGTCGCACGCCATGGCCAGCTCGAAGCCGGCGCCCAGGCACGCGCCGTTGATCATGCAGATGGTGGGAAACGGCGCGTCGTGCACGAGGTTGATCGCCTCGTGCAGGCTCGCGATGAACGCCTTCGCGCCGGCGCTGGTGAGCCCGCGCAGGATCTGGAGCTGCATGCCCCCGGTGGTGACGCGCCCGGCGCCGGTGATCACCGCCGCTCGCACCCCGGCATCACCGCGCAGCGCCTCGAAGGTGGTGCGGATCCCCTCGACCATCTCGGGCACGATTAGGTTGAGCGGGGGCCGATCGAGGGTGACCCACGCCAGCGCGCCCTCGCGCTCCACGCGAACGAACGCGCCGCTCACGGTCGGTCGCGCCTCTCAGTAGCGCTTCATGGTGCGATCGATCGCGTGGGCCCACAGGTCCAGGCCGCCCTCGAGATTGACCGCCCGGAATCCCTGCTGGCGGAGAAAGTTCGCCACCGCCGCGCTGCGAACACCGTGATGGCAGTAAACGATGATCTCGTCGGCGGGATCGAGCTCGGCCGTCCGGAACTCGATCTCCTCGATCGGGATGTGGGTGGCGTTCTCGAGCCGGCAGAGCGCGGTCTCCCATCCCTCACGCACGTCGAGCAGCACGAGCGCGTCGTTGCGGTCGAGGCGGGCCTTGAGCTCCTGGGGGCTGATCTCGGTCATGGGTCGGTCTCCCCGGGGGAAGATAGCACGTCACGGCTCGGCGGGCAGCAGGACGGAGGTCTCCGGGGAGATCTCGATCTTCACGTCGTCGCCCTGCTTGAAGCCGCGCCCCTGCTGGGCGGAGGTGAGCATCTCCACCCGAACCGTGCCGCCCGCGATCGTCACGTCGTAGAGCTGGCGCGAGCCCTCGAAGACGTGCCCGGCCACCTTCCCGCGGATGCCGCCCGCCGCGCGCTCCGCTTCCTCGAGACGCAGCGCCTCCGGGCGCAGGCAGAGCAGACCGGTGGTCCCGATCTTCCACTCGTGGCCGCCCGCGGCCACCGGCACCCGCGAGCCGCCCGGGGTCTCGACCACCACGCCCAGGTCGCGCACCTCGGTCACCCGCACCGGCACCAGGTTGGCCGCGCCCACGAACTCGGCCACGAAGCGGGTGCGCGGGCGCCAGTAGATGTCCTCCGGCTTGCCCTCCTGCACGATCCGCCCCTGCTGGAGCACCGCGATGCGCGTGGACAGCGCGAGGGCCTCCGCCTGATCGTGGGTCACGTACACGGTGGTGATCCCCAGCTCGTGATGCAGCCGGACCAGCTCGAGCCGCATCTGGGCGCGAAGCCCCACGTCGAGATTCGACAGCGGCTCGTCGAGGAGGAGCAGCCGCGGCTGGATCACGAGGATGCGGGCGAGCGCCACCCGCTGCGGCTGCGCGCCCGAGAGCTGCGACGGCCGCCGGGCCTCGAGCCCCGCGAGTCCCACCTGGGCGAGCGCGGCCGCCACCTTCCGCGCGAGCGGCTCGCCGGAGATCCCGCGCTCGCGCAGGCCGAAGGCCACGTTCTCCCCGACCGAGAGGTGCGGCCAGAGCGCTCCGTCCTGGAACACCATGCCGAGGTTGCGCTTCCACGGCGGCACCGCGTCGATCGCCTCGTCGTCCACCACGATGCGACCGGCGTCGGGAGTCACGAACCCGGCGAGCAGGCGGAGCAGCGTGGTCTTGCCGGAGCCCGCCGGGCCCAGCAGCGTGTAGAACTCGCCCGGGCGGATCGACAGCGAGACGTCGCGCACCGCCCACTGCTCGTGGAAGCGCTTGCCCACCCCCTCCATGCGGACCTCGGACAGCCGGACCAGCTCGTCCTGGCTCACGACCTGATACCTCCTCCCGGATCGCCCCGCAGGGACGACCGGCGATCCAGCCGCGCTACGAGTGGAACCACGGCCAGGCCCAGCCCGGCCAGCACCAGATAGACGACGGCGGGCGGCATCGACGACAGCAGGGTCGTCGCGAGCACCGGCCCGATGAAGGCCGCGCCGATCCGCGCCGAGTTCACGAACCCGATGGCTTCCCCGGAGGCGCGCTGGGCGATCGCGGCCACCGAGAGGGGAAACACCGGCGCG
>DATMMH010000418.1:0-4377 GCA_035569855.1 Candidatus Dormiibacterota bacterium | reverse complement strand
CGATCGCGCCGGGCAGCCCCTCGCGGTCTCGTCCCGCGCCGACACCCTCTACGTCGCCCCCGCCAAGGTCGAGAATCCCGCACGCCTGGCCGGGCGCCTGGCCCCGATCCTGGGCGAGTCCGCGCGCGACATCGCGCGGCGGCTCAGCGTGGCGAAGAAGTTCGCCCCGGTACGGCGGCGCCTGACCCCCGAGATGGCCCGCGCGGTGCGCGAGCTCAAGGACCCGTCGCTCGCGCTGGTCGACGACAGCCTGCGGCTCTATCCCAACCGTGAGCTGAGTGCTCAGCTCGTCGGCTTCGAGGGCGCGGAGGGCAAGGGATTGGCCGGCATCGAGCAGACGTGGGACGCGCACCTGGCCGGTGTCGACGGCAAGGCGGTCGTCGAGCGCGACGCGCTCGGCCGCGAGGTGACCGGGGCGCCGATCGTGCTGAAGCCGTCGGTGGCCGGGCAGGGGGTCGTGCTCACGATCGACGCCACCCTGCAGTATCTCGCCGAGAAGGAAGTCGACGCGGCGTGGCGGCGCACGCAGTCCAAGTCCGCGATGGCGGTGGCGATGGATCCGCGCACCGGCGAGATCCTCGCGATGGCGATCCGGCCGACCTACAATCCGAACAGCTTCGGCACCGCCACCGACGACGACCGCCGCGTCCGCGCGGTCACCGATCCGTTCGAGCCCGGCTCCACCTTCAAGGTGATCATGGCGGCGGCCGCTCTCGAGGAAGGCGTGATCCACCCCAACGACCGCCTCTATGCGGAGAACGGGGCGATCACGGTGGCCAACGCCACCATCCACGACTGGAAGAAGTACGGCTGGCTCACCTTCACCGAGGTGCTGCAGAACTCCTCGAACGTCGGCTCGATCAAGGTCGGGCTCTCGCTCGGCAAGGAGCGCTACTACAAGTACATGACCGCGTTCGGCTTCGGGGCGCCGACCAACCTCGGCCTGCCCGGCGAGAGCCGCGGCCAGCTCCGCGCCCCCGGGCAGTGGTCCGGCCTGTCGCTCGCCACCATGTCGATCGGCCAGGAGATCTCGGTGACCGCGGTGCAGATGGTGGCCGCGTTCGGGGCGGTGGCCAACGGCGGCCGGCTCATGCAGCCGCAGATCATTCGCGCGGTGCTCGACGCCCAGGGCCGCGAGACCCGCGGCTTCGAGCCCAAGCCGGTCCGCCAGGTCATCAGCCCGGAGACCGCACGCACGCTCACCGAGATGATGGTGAACGTGGTGAAGAACGGCACCGGCCACAACGCGGCCATCCCCGGTTACGACGTGGCGGGCAAGACCGGCACCGCCCAGAAGATGGACCCGGCGACCCGGCGCTACTCGCGCGCTCCGGGCGTGCTCTCGTTCGTGGGCTTCGTGCCCGCCGACGATCCGCGTCTGGTCATGATCGTGCTGCTCGACGAGCCGAAGAACGAGAAGTGGGGCAGCGAGGCGGCCGCGCCGATCTTCTCGGCGATCGGCCGGGAGGCCCTGCGCTATCTGAACGTGTCCCCGCGCGACAGCAGCCCGGTGCCCATCGTGCGCGGCGAGCTCGCGGCGGCCACTCCCTCGGGCGCGCGGCCGGGCGAGACGCCGCCGTCCACCGCCGTGCCCGGCGACGTGCCTGGGCCGGCCCCCGCCGCCCTCGTGGAGCCCGCGGCTCTGGGGGCCGACGGGCTGCCGGTCATGCCGCACCTCGCCGGGCTCTCGCTCCGCCAGGCCATGGGCGTGCTGGCTCCGCTGGGGGTGCGTCTCGAGATCAGCGGGCGCGGGGTCGTGACCGCGCAGTCGCCCGCGCCCGGGGCGCCGCTGGCCCCCGGCTCCGTGTGCCGCTTGACGCTCGCGCCCTCGGCCGCTCGATTGGACGCGGCCGTGACCACCGCGAGCCTGCAGCCGTGAGGACATGAGCGGAGCCGCCGTGACCACGACCATGCTGCTCGACGCGCTGCCGGAGAAGACGGTGCTGGGCACCTTGCCCGGGACCGTGACCGGCGTCGCCTACGACTCGAGGAAGGTCGAGACCGGCGACCTGTTCGTGGCCATCCCGGGCTTCAAGCAGGACGGCCGGCGCTTCGCGGCCGACGCGCAGGGCCGCGGCGCGGCGGCCATCGTCGCCGAGGGCGGCGACCCGCTACCGGGAAGCCCGACCGCGCGCATCGTGGTGCCCTCGTCTCGCGAGGCGCTCGCCCGGCTGGCCGACGCCTACTACGGCCACCCGTCCCGGCGGCTGACCGTGATCGGCATCACCGGCACCAACGGCAAGACCACGACCTCGCTGCTGGTCGAGGCGCTGCTCGCCGCGGACGGTCGACCCACCGGGGTGATCGGCACCATCCAGTACCGGGTGGGCGCGGTCGTGGAGACCGCGAGCCAGACCACTCCGGAGGCGCTCGAGCTGCAGACCCTGCTCGCGCGGATGGTCGAGGCGGGGGTGGCCGGCGCCGCGATGGAGGTCTCCTCGCACGCGCTCGCCCTCCATCGCGTGGAAGGCATCGAGTTCGACGTGGCGGTGTTCACCAACCTCACCCAGGACCATCTCGACTTCCACCGGACGCTCGAGGCCTACCGCGACGCCAAGGCCCGGCTCTTCGCGCTGCTCGCGGGCGGGCGGAAGCCGCGGCGGGCCGCGGTGGTGAACGTGGACGATCCCGCGGGCGCGGCCATGATCGCGGCGGCGGCCGCCGACCGGCGGGTCCGCGTGGTCTCGTTCGGGCTACACGGGGAGGCCGAGCTCACGCCGCGACGCTGGGAGTCCGGAGCGAGCGGGATCCGACTCGAGGTGGCCACCCCGCGCGGCGCGATCGAGATCGCCTCCCCGCTCGTGGGCGAGCACAACGTGATGAATCTCCTGGCCGCGATCGGCGTCGGACTGGCTCTGGACATGGAGCCCCAGCGCATCGGCCTCGCCCTCTCGCGCGTGGCGACGGTGCCGGGACGGTTCGAGCGGGTGGAAGCCGGTCAGAACTTCCTGGTGGTCGTCGACTACGCCCATACTCCGGACGCGCTCGAGCGCGTCCTGACCACCGCGCGCAAGCTGGTCGGGCCCGGCGGGCGGCTGGGGGTCGTCTTCGGCTGCGGCGGTGACCGGGATCGTACCAAGCGGCCGATCATGGGCGGCATCGCGACGCGCATCGCCGACCGGGCGTGGGTCACGTCCGACAACCCGCGGACCGAGAAGCCCGAGGCCATCCTGGCCGAGATCGAGACCGGGATCGCCGCCGAGGCGGCGGGCCGGCACGAGTCCACGGCCGACCGGCGGCGGGCCATCCAGACCGCGGTGACGTGGGCCCGGCCGGGCGACGTGGTGGTGATCGCCGGCAAGGGACACGAGACCTATCAGATCGTCGGCACGCAGGTGCTGCCGTTCGACGATCGGGAGGTGGCCCGCGCCGCGCTCGTCGAGCGGGGCGGCCCCGGAGGCAGCGCATGGCGCCGCTGAGCGTCGAGGACGTGGTGCGCGGCACCCAGGGCGCCCTCGTGGCCGGCGATCTGGGCGTGGCGGTCACCGGGGTCAGCATCGACAGCCGGAGCCTGGCCATCGGCGAGGCCTTCTTCGCCATCCAAGCCGGCCGGGACGGCCACGACTTCCTGCGCGACGCGGCGGCCCGCGGTGCCGCATGCCTCGTCGTCCACAACCTGCCCGACGATCTGCCCCCCTCGGTGCCGACCATCCTCGTGGACGACACCACCCGGGCGCTCGGCCGCCTCGCCGCGTATCACCGGGCGCGCTTCACGCTGCCGGTCGCCGCGGTCACCGGTTCCAACGGCAAGACCACGACCAAGGAGATGATGGCGGCGGTGCTGGCCGCGCTCGGGCCGGTGCTCAAGCCCGAAGGCAGCTTCAACAACCAGTGGGGCCTGCCCCTCACCCTGCTCAAGCTCGGGCCCGCGCACCGCGCGGTCGCGCTCGAGCTCGGCGCCAACACGCCCGGCGAGATCGAGGCGCTCGCCGCGATCAGCCGGCCCACGGTGGGCGTGGTGACGGTGGTGCAGGGCGCGCACACCGAGCGGTTCGGATCGCTCGACGGGGTGGCGACGGAGAAGAGCGCGCTCGTGCGCGCGATCCCGCCCGACGGGGCGGTGGTGCTGAACGCGGATGACCCGCGGGTGCTCGCGATGCGAGAGCAGAGCCGCGCGCGGGTGTTCTACTACGGCACGCGCGCCGGGGGTGACGTGGCGGCGGTGGGCCCGGTGGCCGACGGGCCGGACGGGCTGCGCTTCACGCTCGCGATCGGCCGGGCCCGTCGGCCGGTGCGTCTCGCCTTCGCGGGGCGCCACAACGTCACCAACGCGCTGGCCGCGGCGGGGGCGGGGCTCGCGCTCGGGCTCACCCCCGAGCAGATCGCCCACGGGCTCGAGACTGCGCGGCCGGTGAAGGGCCGCTGCGTCTGGCGGCC
>DATMMH010000417.1:0-8809 GCA_035569855.1 Candidatus Dormiibacterota bacterium | reverse complement strand
GTACGTCTTCCTCCGCATGGCCAAGGTCTGGGAGACCCAGCGCGGGCGGCAGGGCGGACGGCAAAGCGAACGCAAGTCCTGAGGGAGTGGCGAGAGCGAGATGACCGGACCGCGGGATCGCGTGCTGTCGGGGATGCGTCCGAGCGGGCAGCTCCACTTGGGCAACTACCTGGGTGCGCTCGAGAACTGGGTCAAGCTGCAGGACCAGTACGAGTGCTTCTACTTCGTGGCCAACTGGCACGTGCTCACCACGAATCCCGGAGGCATCGGCGAGGTCCCGCGCGACACGATCGAGATGGGGGCGGACTGGCTCGGGGCGGGGCTCGATCCCGCGAGGTCCACGCTCTTCATCCAGTCCATGGTGCCGGAGCACGCGGAGCTCCACCTGCTCTTCTCGATGGCGACCCCGGTGGGCTGGCTCGAGCGGGTCCCGACCTACAAGGAGATGGTGGACCAGCTCGGGATCGAGTCGCCGTCGTACGGGCTGCTCGGCTATCCGCTCCTGCAGGCCGCCGACATCCTGATGTACAAGGCCCAGTGGGTGCCGGTGGGCGCCGACCAGGTGCCGCACATCGAGCTGACCCGCGAGGTCGCGCGCCGCTTCAATCACACCTGGAAGCCGGTGTTCCCGGAGCCGCAGGCCAAGCTGACCCAGATCCCGAAGGTCCCGGGCACCGACGGGCGGAAGATGTCGAAGTCCTACGGCAACGCGATCTACCTGTCGGACACCTCGGAGGAGATCGCCGCCAAGGTGAAGCCGATGGTGACGGATCCTGCGCGCAAGCGCCGCTCCGATCCCGGCAACCCGGATATCTGCCCCGTCTTCGACCTGCACCGCATCTTCACGCCGGAGGCGGCGCGCGAGGAGTGCGCGCGCGGCTGCCGCACCGCCGGCATCGGCTGCCTCGACTGCAAGGCGGTGCTGCTCGAGCACATGCTGCCGCCGCTCGCCCGGATCCGCGAGCGTCGCCAGCGCTTCGTGGACCGGCCGGGCGAGATCGTGGAGATCCTGCACGAGGGCACCAAGCGCGCCCGGCGGGTCGCGGTGCAGACGATGGCCGAAGTGCACGACGCGATCAAGATCGAGCCATGAGCACGCCCGAGACCGCCCAGACCGCCGCGCCGGACTCGGGCCTCACCGTCAAGGTCGAGGCGTTCACGGGACCGCTGGATCTGCTGCTCCACCTCTGCCGCACCAACGAGCTGGATCTCTCGCGGCTCTCGGTGCGCGCGATCACCGATCAGTACCTGGCCCACCTGGAGTCGGTCCGGTTCCAGGATCTCGAGAGCGCGGGCTCCTTCATGGTGATGGCCGCGACCCTGATCTACCTCAAATCCAAGCTGCTGCTGCCCGCCAACCCCGACGAGGTCGAGGAGGCCTTCGACGAGGAGGGGGAGCTGCTGCGGCGCGAGCTGGAAGAGCGGCTCCGCGAGTACGCGCGGGTCAAGGCCCTCGGCACCTGGCTCGGCGAGCGCGAGGCCGAGCAGGGCCTCATCTACGGCCGCACCACCGCGGAGCTGCCGCCGCCGGAGGACATCCCGCTCGAGGATCTCTCGGTGCACCTTCTGCAGCGGGCGCTCCAGCGGCTGATCGAGGACCAGAAGCGCCGCGTGCCGCGGCAGGTGGAGCCGAACCCGCTCTCGGTGCTCGAGCGCATGGGTGAGATCCTCGATCTGCTTCGCAGCACCTGGTCGCTGCTCTTCTCCTCGGTGGCCGGACCGGAGAAGCTGCGCGCCGAGTGGGTGGTGACCCTGCTGGCCCTGCTGGAGCTCGTGCGGCTCGGCCAGGCGCGGGCGCGACAGGCCGAGCTGTTCGGCGAGATCGTCATCGAGCGGAACACGGTCAGCGTGCACGCTCCCGAGCCCGCGCCCGCTCACGAACCGGACGACCCCGAGGTCGAACCCGACGTCTCCGACCCCGAACCGGGAGAGTCTCCGCATGCCTGAGCTCATCGACGTGGTGGAAGCCCTGCTCTTCGCCTCCGACACCCCGGTGGAGGCGGAGCGGATCCGCGAGGTGCTCGACCTCGAATCGGCGGCGGTGGCCCGCGAGCTGGTCGAGGAGCTGCGCGGCCGGCTTGACGCGCAGGGCCGAGCGCTGCAGGTGATGGAGGTGGGCGGCGGCTTCCGTCTGGTGACGCGCCCTGAGGTGGCCCCGTGGCTCGTGAAGCTCGCGCGCAGCCGCACGCGCTCGCGCCTCTCGCGCCCCTCGCTCGAGACGCTCGCGATCATCGGCTATCGCCAGCCCGTGTCACGCCCGGAGGTGGACGCGATCCGCGGCGTGAACTCGGAGGCGGTGCTGGACAACCTGCTGGAGCGGCGGCTGATCCGCATCGCGGGCCGCAAGGAGTCGGCGGGCCGCCCCTTCCTCTACGAGACCACCCGGGAGTTCCTGGTCGCCTTCGGGATGCGCGACCTGGGCGACCTGCCGAAGGTGGAGGGCGAGCTGATCGTCCCCGAGCTCGCCGAGACCGCCGCCGCGCAGCTGCTGGAGCCGGGGCCCGAGTCCGGGCCCGAGCATGGGGAGAGCGCCGCTGCCGCCGATTCGTCTGAGCAAGATCCTGGCTCAGGCGGGGATCGCGTCACGGCGAGCAGCTGAAGAGCTGCTCGCGACCGGACGCGTCACCGTCAACGGCCGCGTCCGGCTCGAGCCGGGCGCGCAGGCCGACCCCGAGCACGACCGCATCACCCTCGACGGCCGGCCGCTGCCCGGCCGCGCCCCGATCCAACACGTGCTCCTGCACAAGCCGCGCGGCTACGTCACGAGCCGTCGCGATCCCGAAGGCCGCCCGGTGGTGCTCGATCTGCTGCCCGCGCGCGCGCAGAGCCTCTATCCGGTCGGCCGCCTCGACTTCGACACCGAAGGGCTGCTGCTGCTCACCAACGACGGAACGCTCGCCAATCGGCTGCTCCATCCACGCTACGAGATCCCGCGGGTGTACGAGGTCCTCGTGGAAGGTCGCGTGGACGAAGCCGACCTGCCGCGCTGGCGTCGCGGGGCCGCGCTCCCCGACGGCCCCGCGGTGCCCAAGCGGGTGACGCGGCTCGGCGGGGATGCGCGCGGCACGTGGCTCAGCGTCACCTTCGCGGAAGGGCGCTATCGCGAGGTCAAGCGCTACTGCAAGGCGCTCGGCCACGCGGTCCGCCGCCTCAAGCGGGTGCAATTCGGGCCGCTCCGCCTCGGAGACCTGGCCCCGGGGGCCCATCGCGCGCTCACCGCCGCGGAGCTCTCCGCCTTGAATGACTTGCGTGGGGGGTAGCTTTCTCCTATACTGCATCGGGTTACGCGACCGATGTGCTTCAGGAGCCCCCGATGAACCTGGACGATTGGCGATCCAGGATCAACTCCCTCGACGAAGAAATCCTCAAACTCCTCAACCAGCGCGGTACCGCCGCCCTCCGAATCGGCGAGCTCAAGAGGCAGCAGGATCTTCCGTACTACATCCCGGAGCGCGAAGCCCAGGTTCTCGAGCGCCTCGTCGCACTGAGTGAAGGGCCGCTCGGGCCCGACGCGATCCGGGCCGTCTGGCGCGAGATCGTCTCCGCCTCGCTGGCCCTGGAGCATCCGCTGCCCGTCGTCTATCTCGGCCCTCCGGGCACCTTCGCGCACCAGGCGGCCACGCGGCGCTTCGGCTCCTCCGCGCGCTTCCTGCCGGTGCGCACCATCGTGGAGGTCTTCGACGAGGTGGAGCGCGGCCTCGCCGAGCTGGGCGTGGTGCCGATCGAGAACTCCACCGAGGGCGCGGTCAACGTGACCCTGGACCGGCTGATCGACTGCGACGTGACGATCACCGGTGAGATCACGCTCGACATCTCTCACCACCTGATCTCGCGCGCCACCGAGCTGAGCGCGGTGAAGGTCGTGTGCTCGCACCCGCAGGCCCTCGCCCAGTGCCGCGGGTGGCTCTCCGCCAACCTGCCGGAGGTGAACACCGAGGAGACCGCGTCGACCGCGGCGGCGGTGGAGCGCGCGCGCGATGACGCGACGGTCGCCGCGATCGCCTCCGACATGGCCGCGCACGTGCACGGGGTCCCGGTGCTGCGCGGGCGCATCGAGGACAACCAGTTCAACTCGACCCGGTTCCTGGTGATCGGCCGCAGGGCGGTCCCGCCCACCGGGCGCGACAAGACGTCGATCCTGTTCTCGATGAAGAACGAGCCGGGCGTGCTCTACAGCATCCTGCAGCCGTTCGCCGCGCACCGGCTCAACCTGACCAAGATCGAATCACGACCCACGAAACGGCGCCCCTGGGAGTACGTCAACTTCCTCGACTTCGAGGGGCATTGCGAGACCGAGAACGTCCGCGAAGTATTGGCCGAGGTCCGGGAGCGCTGCCAGTTCCTGAAGGTCCTCGGCTCCTACCCGGCCGCGTAAGGAGTTCCAATGAGTACGTCCTGGGAATCACTGGCCAACGATCACATTCTGGGCATCGCGCCCTACGAGCCCGGCAAGCCCATCGAGGAGCTCGAGCGCGAGCTCGGCATCCGCGACGTCATCAAGCTCGCGTCGAACGAGAACCCGCTCGCCCCCTCGGAGCGGGTGATGAAGGCGATGCAGGTCTCGCTCGCCCACATCAACCGCTACCCGGACGGCAGCGGCCACTACCTTCGCCAGGCGCTCGCCCGGCGGCACGGGCTCACTCCCGAGCACGTCATCCTGGGCAACGGCTCCAACGACCTCATCGAGCTGCTGGTCCGCGCGTTCCTGCGGGCGGGGGAAGAGGCGGTGATCCCGCATCCGTCCTTCGTGGTCTACCCGATGATCGTGCAGGCCGTCGGCGGCATCCGGGTGGTCGTGACCCTGAAGGACCAGCGGCTGGACCTCGAGGCGATGGCGCGGGCGATCACGCCCATGACCAAGATGGTCTTCATCGCCAACCCCAACAACCCGACCGCCACCATCGTGACCGCGACCGAGGTCGAGCACTTCATGGCCCGCGTACCCGACAAGGTCATCGTGGTGTTCGACGAGGCCTACGTCGAGTTCGCGCAGGGGCCCGACTTCCCCGACGCACTCGCGTATCTCAAGCAGGGCCGGAAGGTGGCGGTGCTCCGCACGTTCTCCAAGGCGGCCAGTCTCGCCGGCCTGCGGGTGGGCTACCTGATCGCCGACCCGGACTGCGTTTCGCTGCTCAACCGCATCCGGCAACCCTTCAACGTCAACTCGGTGGCCCAGGCGGCCGCGCTCGCCTCGCTGGACGACGACGCCCACATCACCGAGTGCCTGCGCATGATCGAGGCCGGTCGCGCCTATCTCGCCCAGGAATTCACCGGCATGGGCCTCAAGTACGCTCCCTCGCGCGCCAACTTCATCCTGGTCGACGTGGGACGGAGCGCGAGCGAAGTCTTCCACTGGCTGCTCAAGGAAGGTGTGATCGTGCGGCCGATGACGAGCTTCGGGATGGAGAGCGCCCTGCGCGTCACCATCGGCACCCCCGAGGAGAACCGCCGGTTCGTGAAGGCGCTCAAGAAGGTCCTCGCCGGAGCGAAGGGCGCGTGATCCGTCGTCTCAGCCTGGTCGGGCTCGGGTTGCTGGGCGGGTCGGTCGCGAAGGCGGCCCGCGCGGAGGGGCTGGCGGACGAGATCGTGGCAATCGGGCGCGACCGCGCGCGCCTCGAGCCCGCGCTGCGCGACGGCGTCGTCGACCGCATCAGCACCCATCTCGAGGAAGGCGTGGCCGGCTCCGATTTCTGCCTGCTCGCCACCCCGGTGGCCACCCTCACCGCGCTGCTGCCCGCGGTGTGGCCGGCGCTGCCCGACGACGCGGTGCTCACGGACGTGGGCAGCACCAAGGCCGCGATCGTGAGCGCGGCGGAGGCCCTCGCTCGCACGCGGCCCCTGGCCTTCGTGGGCAGCCACCCGATGGCGGGCTCGGAGAAGAGCGGCTACGGCGTCTCCCGTCGCGATCTCTTCCACCGCGCGACCGTGATCATCACCCCTACCGAGCGCACCGATTCGCACGCGGTGAAGCGGGTGAGCGCGTTCTGGGAAGCGATGGGCGGCCGCCTGGTGACCCTCGACCCGGTCACGCACGATCGGGCCACCGCCGCGATCAGCCACCTGCCGCACCTGGTGGCCGACGCGCTGGTGGACGCGGTGGTGCGCATGGACCCGCGCTTCCTCGAGGTGGCCGGACGCGGCTTCAAGGACACCACGCGCATCGCGGCCTCCGACGCGCGCGTCTGGCGTGAGATCTTTCAGGAGAACCGCGTCGGGCTCGCCGAGGCGCTCGGCGCCTTTCGCGCCGCGCTCGACGAGCTGGATCGCCTCCTCGCCGCGGGCGACGTGACGGAGATCGAAGGGGCGCTGGACCGAATTCGCCGGACGCGAGAGGCCGTGTGAACCTCCGCATCACCCCGGTGGACGGCCTGGCGGGCGAGATCGAGGTGCCGGGGGACAAGTCCATCTCGCACCGGGCCGCGCTGTTCGGCGCGCTCGCCCAGGGCCGCACCGAGATCAGCGGCTTCCTCGAGGGCGAGGACTGCCTCAACACGCTGCACGCGATCCGCGCGCTCGGAGTCGAGGTCACCCGCAAGGGCGAGGGCCGCTACCTGGTGGACGGCGCCGGCCTCACCGGCCTCACCGAGCCGGACAACGTCATCGACTACGGCAACTCCGGCACCGGCGCGCGCCTGCTCCTGGGCGTCCTCGCGGGCCAGCCGTTCACGACCGTGCTCACCGGCGACGATTCACTGCGCCGCCGCCCGATGGCCCGGGTGACCGAGCCGCTCGTCCGGATGGGCGCGACGGTCGTGGGCCGCGACGGCGGGCGCCGCCTGCCGCTGGCCATCACCGGTCGCCGGCCGCTCAAGGCCCTCGCGTACCGCTCCCCGGTCGCGTCGGCCCAGGTGAAGACCGCGCTCCTGCTGGCCGGGCTCTGGGCCGACGGGCCGGTCACGGTGGAGGAGCCCGTACTCTCGCGCGATCATACCGAGCGGATGCTGCGCGGGTTCGGGGCGCGTCTCGAGGTGGCGCCGGGGCGGGTGACCATCACCCCGGGCGCGCCGCTCACCGGCCAGCCGATCGCGGTGCCGGGCGATATCTCCTCGGCCGCGTTCTTCCTCGTGGCGGCCGCCATCGTGCGTGACGGCCGCGTGACCATCCGCAACGTGGGCGTGAATCCCACGCGCACCGGCATCCTCGACGTGCTCGCGGCGATGGACGCGCGGGTGCGGGACACCGCGCAGCCGGCGGGCGCGGGGGAGCCGGCGAGCGATCTCGCGGTCACGAGCGGCCGTCTCATCGGGGCCGAGATCGGCGGCGCCCTGATCCCCCGGCTAATCGACGAGGTGCCGGTGCTGGCGGTGGCCGCCTGCCTGGCCGACGGCGTCACACGCATCCGCGACGCCGCCGAGCTGCGGGTGAAGGAGTCGGACCGCATCCGCACGGTGGCCACCGAGCTCGCCAAGATGGGCGCACGCATCACCGAGCAGGCCGACGGCCTCGAGATCCAGGGCGGCGCGCGGCTCACCGGAGCGCGGGTGCGAAGCGGCGGCGATCACCGCATGGCGATGGCCCTGGCGGTGGCGGGCCTGGTCGCGGATGGTCCGACCCTGATCGAGGACAGCGACTGCATCGCGACCTCGTTCCCGGGCTTCGCCGATCTCCTCAATCGCCTGGCCGGCGGCGCGCCGGTGGCGGTGGTCTCGTGAACGCGGCGACGGCCCGCGACGTCGTGATCACGATCGACGGCCCGGCGGGAGCGGGCAAGTCCACCGTGGCGGCGCGGCTCGCCGAGCGGCTGGGTTTCACCCTGGTGGACACCGGCGCGCTCTATCGCGGGCTCGCGTGGGCGGTCGCCCAGTCCGGCCTGCCGCCGGAAGACGGCCCCGCGCTGCGCGCGCTGCTGGGCCGGACCACCGTCCGGCTCGACGGGGCCCGCGTGCTCGTCAACGGCCGCGACGTGACCGCGGAGATCCGCGCCCCCGCCATCAGCCGCCTCACGTCACGGTTGACGATGTTGGTCCCGGTGAGAGATAAGATGACGCCCATCCAGCGGGACCTGGCCGCGGCCGGCGGCGCGGTGCTCGAAGGGCGTGACACCGGCAGCGTGGTGTGGCCGGCGGCTGAGGTGAAGTTCTACCTCGACGCCGATCTCGACACGCGCGCGCGGCGACGCCGTGACGATCTGCTGGCGCGGGGGATGGACGGGGATCTGGAGACGGTGAAGGAGGAGATCGCGCGGCGTGACCGGCAGGACATGGAGCGGCCGCTGGCCCCCCTGGTGAAACCGGAGGGCGCGGTGGTGGTGGACACCACCGGGCTCGGGATCACCGAAGTCGTGGACACCCTGGCACGGGTGGTCGAGCAGGCGAGATGCTGTACGCGATCCTGAAGCCGATCGCGCGGGCGCTGATGCGCTTCCTCTTCCGGCTGGAAGTGGTGAGCCCGACTCTCGTGCCCGCGACCGGCCCCGTGCTGATCGTCTCCAACCACGTGAGCATGCTCGACCCGCCCCTGGTCGGGGCCGCGGCCCCGCGGCCCCTCTACTTCATGGCCAAGGAGGAGCTGTTCCGCATCCCGCTGTTCGGGCGGCTCATCCGCGCGCTGAACGCCCGTCCAGTGAGGCGCGACGGCTCGGACACCCGGGCCCTCAAGGCCTCGCTGTCGCTCCTGGAGGAAGGGCGGGCGCTCCTGGTATTCCCCGAGGGTACCCGGGGCGAGGAGGGGCAAGCGCCGCGCGAGTTCAAGGCCGGGGTCGGCATGCTGGCGGTGATGAGCGGTGCACCGGTGGTCCCGGTGTACGTCTCCGGCAGCGGCCGGGCGCTGCCGCGGGGGCGGGCGCTGCCTCGGCCGGCCCGGGTTCGGG
>DATMMH010000416.1:0-10871 GCA_035569855.1 Candidatus Dormiibacterota bacterium | reverse complement strand
GTGGTGCTTGAGCAGCGCGTGCGAGGCCTCGTGGGCCAGCAGGGCCGCCACCTCGTCGTCGCTCTCGAGGGCGTCGAGGTAACCGAGGGTCACGTACGTGTTGCCGTCGGGGGTGGTGATGGCGCCGTAGGTCGGGTCGGCCACGATGATCACACGGCCCGGCACGTTGGTCTTGCCGGACACCGCGACGAGCCGAGCGCGCGTCTCGTTGAGGTACTGCTCGAGCGCCGCCGAGCGCACGAACCCGAACCCCTCCGCGCGATGGAGCGTGACGTCCTTCTCCTGGCCCACCGCCAGAGTCGACGGCTCGTAGACTCCCGGCTTGAGGGTCGAGAGCATGGTGGCGTTCATGCCCTTGCCACCGAGCCAGGTGGGCACCGCGGGGGTCGCGGCACCACCCTGGCCGCCGGAGCCGGTTCCCGCGCACCCGGCCAGGGCCAGGATCGCGAGGACGATCGCACCGCGCGCGGGTCGGGTCACTGGCACCCCTCACCCACCCCGCGCACCGCGCCGGTCTTGGGTGGGCGGCCGGCCACCTTGGCGCCGCACTCGCTGTCCTTGTCGACCTTGACCGCCTGATCGGTCCAGACCGAGAACGCCTTCACGCAGTACCGCACCCCGTCCCGCATCACGTTGAAGTAGAGCGACGAGGTCGGATCCTTCTTGGCCGGCCACGGGCCCTGGAACTGTTGCTTGGTGACGGAGGACCCCTGCTCCAGCTTGCAGTCCTTGTAGAGCGTCACCGAGTCGGTCCGGAGGCCGGTGATGTTGAAGTCCTGGGCCCACGCCGTCCCGATCATCGCGAGGAGCACCGCTCCCGCGAGCTCAGGCCGCAACCGGACGCGCCGTGCCTTCATCGGCCATCTCCTTGTCCTCGCCCCGCACGAGAAAGGTGAAGAATCGATCGGTCAGCGGAACCAGCCACGCCGCCACGCCCCAGGACTCCGGATCGCGATACTTGGCCCGCAGGGCGAGGTATTTCTCCCCCGCGCCGTCGGCCCACTTGATCATGTGGCGCGCGGCCTCGAAGAAGGCCACGTACCCCACGATGTTCCGCGGCCCCAGGTTGATGGGCGGCAGGTAACAGACCACCGCGGCCCCGACCATCAGGACGCTCGTCACCACGAAGAGCCAGTCCCGCACCACCACCGCCTTGTAGACGACGTAGCCGGGCAGGACTACGAACAGCAGCGCGTTCTCGGCGCCGCCCACCCGGTCCACCGCCGCGAAGAGGGCGAGCCCCACCGCACCGATGCCGATGGCGAGCAGGCCCTTGCGGAGGAACTGGGCCGGCGCGGTGTCCTGCTCCGGGGGCGGTGCGGCTTCCGGATGGGTCGCGGCCACGTGGAGGAAGGTGGCCATCCCGAACACGAGCGCGGGAAGCAGGAACAGCGCCGGGTAGTCGGTGCGGGACTGCATGGCCACGATGACGCTCACCACCGCGAGGCCGATCGCGAGCCCCTTCATCCAGGTCGCGCGGCGGGCGACCGCGCCCTCGCCGAAGAGCCGCTTGGCCGGGGCCAGCGGCTTGTCCACCACCATCAGCAAGAACACGGTGAAGAGGAGCAGGATACCGTTGGCGATCCGGGACGCCGGATGCTGCTCGGCCCGCTTGTACTGCGGACCGTACGATCGGAGATTGTCGTAGGCCATCGCGTGGAGATAGACGCCGGGCAGATCGTCGTAGACCGGCGAGATCACCCGGTCACCCGCCATCTCGAAGCTGGCCCCGTAGAACACCGCGCGATCCTCGATCGCCTTCCGCACGCCATCGTTGTAGGGCCCGAGCAGGTGCATCACCGAGATCGTGTCGGTATAGGGACACTTCCGCTTCACGGCCAGCGGATTGTCCCGGAGCATCTCCTTGATGTCCTCGGAGGGGCCCGGCTTGCGGCAGTTCATCCACGAGCGGTTCAGCTCGGAGTACCCGTTGGCCCAGATGATCTCCATGGCGTCGCCGTCGCGCCGACCGGAGAGCGCCCGGGGACCGGACGTGACGGTGGCGTGGTGCATCGCGAAGGCCGGACTCTTCATCACGTCGTCCCGCTGGCAGTCCGTCCCCCGGCAGGCGCCGTAGGTGAGCACCCCGCTGGCCCCGCGCTCGACGTCCATCTCCGCGTTGACGGGCGTCGCGCATTCGAGCAGCTTCGGGTTGACGCCGCCGGTCTTCGGATCGGCGCGCTTCGGCCCCAGGTCACCCGGATCCGGAGGCGGCGCGGCCAGGAATACCCGCACCGTCCGCTTCTCGGCCTCGCGGCTCTTGGACAGCGCGCAGATCGCCCGGCCCAGGCCCGCGACGTCGTCGCCGGGTCGCGGATCGTCGATGAACGCGAAGTCCACGAAGAGCGCCGCCGGCTTGTAGACGGCCAGCGCCTCGAGCACGTCGACGTGCCGCGCGTAAGGAACCGGGTACGGGTCGTTCAGCTGGACGAGATTCTCTTCCCGGAAGAGCACCACGGTGGTGCTCTGCTGGCCGTCCAGGGGATACACGTGTCCCACGATCGCGTTCACGATGGCCTGCGACCACGGCGTCAGATGCAGCGACAGGCCGTGATAGGAGAGCAGCGCCACGCCGATGCCGGCCAGCACCACGCACTGCGTGAGCAGCCGCATCCACGAGCTGGGGCGCCACACCCGAGCGAAGCTGACCGTCCGCGGACCCACGCGAGCGGAAGACCTATCCACGCGGCCTCCAGGTCAAAATGGTGCCAACAGTCTAGACGGAAATCGGGCGTCGTCAAGTACGAGCCGGCACTTGCGAGCGTGGGTACCGTGTGCTAGACGAGGGGGCCACCGACCATCCACCATCGCTGCCGGGAGAACGAGCATGCGCACGACCGTCGCCCACCAGATGACCGTCCCGTGGACCGCTGCCCTCGCGCTCCTGGCCCTCCTGCATCTCGGGGGCTGCGTCAATCAGGAGTACCTTCACGGGCTCGGGCAGAGCGCGGCGAAAGGCGCGATGCAGGGCGTCAGCGAGGGGATTCCGAGCATCCAGGAGCCGCTCCGGCAAACGTTGCACAGCACGCTGGTGGACGACGAGACCCTGCGCCGGGCCTCGCGAGACATGACCGAGTCGGCCTTGAAGGTGCTGGAGACCCGCCTGGCCTCGCCCGAGATGCGCAAACAGGTGGACGCGCTGGTGGCCCAGGCGATGGAGAGCCTGAACCGGGACGGCAACGACACGGTCCGGGCCCTGGTCCAGACCGCGGGCACCCAGCTGGAGCAGCAGATGCGGCAAGTGGCGGTGGACAGCATCAAGGTCGCCACCACCAACCTCGCCGAGGCCATCGAGCAAAAGGTGAGCCCGGCCGCGCAACGGCTGGCCCAGGACATGGGCACGCACCTCGTCGAATCACTCGTCGCCGGCCTCAAGGGCCCGATGCAGGCCCAGCTCGTGCAGACGGGGCGCGACATGTCCCAGGCCCTGCTGAGGGGCGCGGCCCAGGGCGCCGACGACCCGATGAACCAGGCGAGCTTCGGGGGCCTCACCCACCAGGTGATGCTCCAGGCGATGCGCGGCGCGCGCGAGGGCATGCGGGAGGGCCTGCCCAACGAGACGCAGGTGGCGCTGATCGCGGGCGTGATCGTCCTGGGCGCGATGCTCGTGCTGTCCGCCGGCGGCCTCACCTACTTCTGGTGGCGCTACCAGCAGAGCGCGAAGACCCTGACCATCGTGGCCGAGAGCATCAACCAACATGAGTCGGGCGCGCTCAAGGAGACCATCCAGAAGAACGCGCACGACAACTACGTCGGCCCCTGGTTCAGCAGCTTCCTCAAGCGACGGGGGCTGTGAAGCCGCGGCTCAGGAGGAGAGCACCGCGTCGAGGGCCTGCGGATCCACCGGCTTCGTCAGGTGGACGTCGAAGCCTGCGTCCCGGGTATTCTGCCGGTCGCTCTCGGTGCCGTACCCGGTGAGCGCGATCAGACGCATCACGCCCAGGTCCGGCATCGTGCGCAGCCGCCGCGCCACGTCGTAGCCGCTCATTCCCGGCAATCCCAGGTCCAAAAGGATCACGTCGGGCCGATAACGCGCCGCCTCTTCGATGGCCCCCGGGCCGTCGTGCGCGATGCGCACGTCGTGGCCACGCAGCTTCAGGAGCAGGGCCAGCGAATCGGTGGAGTCGGGCTGATCGTCCACCACCAGGATGCGGCGGCCGACACCGACTGGGCCACCGGCCGCCGCCGCGGGGGCCGCCTCGGACGCGGCGGGACCCGGGGCGAGCCGCGGCAGGCGGATGCTGAACTCGCTGCCGAGCCCGGGCCCGTCGCTCGCGGCGCTCACGCGGCCTCCGTGCATCTCGACCAGCCGACGCACCAGGGTCAAGCCGATCCCTAACCCGCCCTGCTTGCGCTCGAGGGAGCGATCGGCCTGGGTGAACAGATCGAACACGTGCGGGAGCTCGGCAGCCCCGATGCCCATGCCGTCGTCGCGGACCGAGATCAGCGCGTCGCTCCCGTCCGGGCGGGCCGCGAGACGGATGCGTCCGCCCTCGTCGGTGTACTTGATCGCGTTGTCGAGCAGGTTGCCGACCGCCTGGGCGAGGCGGGCCGGGTCGCCGTCCACCCGTCCCGCGTCGTCGGAGACGTCCACCTCGAGCGTCTGCTTCCGGCTCTCGGCCAGCGGGCGCGCGGTCTCCACCGCCTGGGCGAGCACCGCCCGCACCGCGACTGGCGCCCGCTGCAGCGTGATCTTGCCCAGCGTGATGCGGGAGACGTCGAGCAGGTCGTCCACCAGCCTGGTCATGAGCCCGACCTGCCGCTCGATCACGCCCGACACCCACTGGAGACGATCGTCGCGGATGTCGAGCAGGCCCAGGGTGTAGGCGGCGTTGCGGATCGGGGCGAGGGGATTGCGTAGCTCGTGGGCGAGCATGGCCAGGAACTCGTCCTTCTGCCGATCGGCGTCCTGGCGCGCCCGCTCCACCGCCCGCCGCTCCGCGATGTCGCGGAAGACCAGCACTACCCCGGCGATGCGGCCTCGCCCGTCGCGGATCGGCGCGCCGCTGTCGTCGATCGCCAGCTCGCGGCCGTCCTTGGCGATCAGCACCGTGTGATTGGCGAGCCCGACCACGGTGCCGAGGCGGATGACCTTGGCCGCCGGGTTCTCCACGGTCTCACAGGTCGTCTCGTTGACGATGCGGAAGACCTCGTCGAGCGGCCGGCCCACCGCCTCGTCGGCCCAGCCGGTCAACGCCTGCGCCACCGGATTCATCAGGGTGACCCGCCCCTGCGCGTCGGTCACGAGGACGGCGTCGCCGATGCTGGTGAGGGTGGTGCGGAGGCGCTCGCGCTCGGCGTGCAGCACGTCGGCGGCGCGCTGCCGGCTCGCCAGGTTCCGCGCGAAGAGCCACGTCACCATGGTCACCAGCACGACGCCGAGGGCCAGGGCGACCACGGTCGTGGCGACCGCGGTGCGCGCGTTGGCCCGCGAGGAGACGTCTCGGTGTCTCAGCAGCTCCCGCTCCGCGACCTGCATCCCCTCCACCTCGTCGCGGATCGCGTCCATGATCCGCTTGCCCTCACCGCCGAGCAGCGCCTGGCGTGAGGCCTGGAGTGCCCGCGTCCGATCCGGCTCGTTCGCGGCCAGATCGAGGCCCTGGCGTAGCGCCGCGAGCCGCTCGTGCGCGAGCTGCTCGAGCTTCAGCACGTGGGCGGTCTGCGTGGGGTTGTCCAGGGTCAGCTGGCGGAGCTGGTCGAACTGGGGCCCGAGGCGGGTCACCGCCTGCGCGTAGGGCTCGAGGTAGGTGCGCTCACCGCTGAGGAGGTAGCCGCGCTGGCCCGTCTCGGCGTCCTTGAGGGTGGAGAACACCTGCTCGAGCTTCGCCAGCACCTCGTGGGTGTGGGAGACCCACTGCACGCTGGTGGCGACCTCGCGGAGGTTGTGCAGGGTCAGCACGCCATCGGTCAGGAGCGCGGCGACCAGGAGGCCGACCGCGACGGTCTGCCCCGGGGTCAGCGTCCAGCGCACACGTGGACGGACCACTCCTCACCGACCGCCGACCAGCGCGGGCGCTACCTCGGACAGGAACCGCTTGAGCTGGCCGCGCTGGTCCCACGAGGTGAGGCGGAGCGAGATGTGGGTCAGCCCCGCCGCCGCATATTCCCGCAGCTCCGTGACGCACTGAGCCGGACTCCCCGCCACTGTCCAGCCCTCGACGAACGCGGGCGAGAACTTGCTCGTGTAGTAGGTGTCGAGGAAGGCCTTGCTCTCCTCGAGCGCCTGCTGGCGGTCCTCGTTGATGTGGATGTTGTGATAGAGCGCGCTGCTGAGGGTGTCCGGATTACGGCCCTCCTCCCGCGCCATGGTGGTGATACGCGCCCACTGCTCGCGGAACTGGGCCGGGCTCACCTTGTTGGTCATCCAGCCGTCCGCGTAGCGCGCCACCCGCCGAAAGCCGCGCTCCACCGCCGCGTCGGAGGCGCTCGCCCCGCCCTTCCAGGTGAGACCGGTCGGGTTGCTCGCGATCCAGATCGGGCACGGCTGCTGCACCGGGCGCGGCTCGATCTTCACGCCTTCGAACTGGTAGAACCGGCCCTGATGAGACGCCTTCTCGCCGGTGAAGACCTTCCGGAGGATCTCGATCCCTTCCTCCATCCGTCCGACCCGCTCTCCGGAGCGCACGCCCATGACCTTGTGCTCGAGAGCCTGCGCCGCGCTCTGCTCGTCCGGCCCGCCCAGGCACACCGCCAGGAGCGCGCGGCCACCCGAGAGCACGTCGAGGCTCGCCCACTGCTGGGCGAACAGCAGCGGGTGACGATGCACGAAGGTGGCCAGACAGCCCACCCCGAGCCGCAGGCGCGAGGTGGCCGAGGCCAGCGCGGCGAGCAGCGTCACCGCCTCGAGGCGCGGCTTGGCGAGGAGGCTGTCGCCGACCCAGAGCGCGTCGAAGGCTCCGGAGGCCTCCGCCTGCTGCGAGAGCTCGATCAGGTCGCGCGCCTGGATGGCGCCGAGCACCACCGCCCGGTTCGCCAGGATGAGTCCGAAGGATGCGCGTGGCATGGAGGACCTCCCGGCGCCACATTAGGTGACCGCCCGTGGAGCCGTCAAGCGCCATGGCACCGGGCGCTCGGCATTTGACCTGGAGCCGAGTCCTCTAGTACGGTCTCCCGGGACCAAACACCGGAGCCGCCATGATCACGCCACGCGCGCTGCACCAGGTCATCTGCTTCTCCGCCATCGCGTTCAGCGAAGAACGCGTGGCGCGGCGTCGAGTCGCGCTCGCCTGACCTGGTTCCTGCTCTCGCTCGGCGCGGCGCTCACCCAGGCCGTCCAGTTCGCCGTCGTCAAGGGGCGCGCGCGGGCGATCCCCCCGCTGGTCATCGTCGCCTGGACGCAGAGCGTGGCGTGTCTGGTGTGGATCGTCTACTTCCTCGTCTCCGGCCATCCCTTCACGGCTCCGGGATCGATCTGGCCCGCGGTCGCGGCCTCCTGTGGGCTCGTGCTCGGCATGAGCGGCCTGCTGGCCCGCGCCAGCGCCCGCGGTGACATCTCGATCGTCGGGCCGATCCTCGCGCTGAGCCCGCTCTTCACGATCCTTCCGGACGCGGCGCTCTCCGGCGGCCTGCCGAGCGCGCTCGGCTGGGTCGGTCTCGCGCTATCGCTGACCGGGACCGTGAATCTCTCTGGCGCCGACGCGGTCGGCCGCCTGGGCCGGGTGCGGGCGCTCTTCAAGCGGGGCGACGCCCTCGACGCCCTGGGCGCCGCGTTCCTGTTGGGCTTCCTCGCCGCGGTGGATCGCTACGGCGCGCGCCACCTGGGCCCGCCCAGCTACCTGGTAGTCACCCACGGAGGCACCGCGCTGCTCGCCACGGTGACCGCGCTGATCACCACGCCACGGGGCCTCGCCGACAGCCTCGCGCCGCGCAACCTGGTCACGGTGATGAGCCACGGGCTGCTGGGCGTCACCGGCACCGGCATGCAGACCTCCGCGCTCACGATGGCCCCCGCCGCGTACGTGAACGCGATCCGGCGCATGTCCGCGGTGCTCGCGGTCCTGCTGGGTCGCGCGCTCTTCGGCGAGCCCGACCTCGCCCGCCGTCTCACCGCCGCGCTGCTCGCCTGCGCCGGCGCGGCGTGCCTGCTCCTGGCCCGATGAGCGGCGGGAGCGCGGCGGCGCTCAGGCCGTGGGATCGCTGGATTTGTGGATATCGAGGACGGCGGGAAGGTGCGAGGCCTGGCGGGAGAGCTCGAGCTTGGTGATGCGCGACATGTCGCGGACGATGTCGCGGATCTGCTCGCTCGCCCGGAGCGCGCGCTCCACGTAGCTCGTGGCCTCGGGCGGCACCTGCCCGCGCATGACCATGATCTGGAGGCTCGCGAGTATGACGGTCAGCGGATTGTTGATCTCGTGCGCGGTGGCGATGGCGAGACGGGCGACCGAGCGTAACGCCTCGGCCTCGCCGGCCCGAGCGTCCGATCGCTTGATGTCGGTGATGTCGTGGGCGTGGCCGAGAATGTAGACCGGCCCGGCCGCATCCTGGCATCGCACGTTGCTGTACGTCCAGATGCGCTCGTCCCCGCTACGGGTCACCACGAGCATGAGCCCGTCGTCGACGGTGCCGCGGCCGACGCGCTCGAGATACTGGGGAAAGAGGGACCGGACGGAGGGCGCGAGATAGTCGGCGAGGCTGTGGCCCACCATCTCTTCGGGCGTGTAGCCGAGGCGGTCGGCGGCGGCCCGGTTCACGGAGAGTAAGACGCCGGCCAGATCGTGGGTGCAGATCAGGCCCCGGCTCGATTCCACCAGAGCGCGGTAGCTCGGCTCGGAGGGCTCGGTGCCCTGGGGCGGCACGGGAGGACCCTCAGGCGGGCGAGAAGGCCCGCTGCACCGCGCCGAGCAGGTCCGCGATCGTGAACGGCTTGGCCAGGACGGGCACGCCGCTCTGTCGAAGGAACTCGTCGTATTCCTCGGCCTCGGCGTAGCCGGTGACGAAGACCAGGCGGCCATGCGCGGCGGGCCAGCGCCGTTCGACCTCCTGGTAGAGTCCGCGGCCGTCGAGCTTCGGCATCGCGAGGTCGCTCACGATGGCCGCGTACACGTGCTCGGCGAGCAGTCGCAGCGCGTCGGTGCCGTCCACCGCGGTGTCGACGTGCTCCCACTCCTCTCTCAGGATTTCCGCCTCCAGCTCGCGTACGTTCGTCTCGTCCTCGACCACCAGGATGCGCGGCTCGGGCACCGGACTCTCCTCTCGAATGATTTTGGGCGTGGCAGCTCGGCCGAAGTGGGCCGGCTCGTCCGTTTTGTGCAAGAAGTGCACCACGTGCGCGAGCAGAGAAATCAGGAAGTTGTGAGGACCGCCCGAGCCAGGACTGATGGGAAATGTCAGCGGCGGGGCGCCGCGGGTCACCCGAGCGGTGGGCTCAGCTCATGGGCCAGCGCGACCGAGGAAAGCGGATGCCGGTGCGGGCCTGGAGCCGCTCGCCGATCTCCTGCACGCGGGCGTAGAGCCGCGGCTCGTCCACGAAGGTCTGCCGGTAGGCGTCCACCACCACGCGGCCGTCCACCACCACCGTGTGCACGCTGCGGCCGTCGGCGTTGTAGACGAGGTTGTTGACCGGGTTCCAGAGCGCCTGCCACTCCGGACGCAGGGTGTCGAAGCACACTAGGTCGGCCTTCTTCCCGGTCTCGATCGAGCCCAGCTCGCCGCCGAGCCCCATCGCCTCTGCGCCGTGGCGCGTGGCCATCTCGAGCGCGGCCTCCGCGGGAACCTGCCGCGTGTCCTGGCGCGCGTCCTTGTACTGGATCGCCGCCATGTTCATCGCGCGCACGATGTCGAGGTGATTCGAGTTGTTGGGCGAATCGCACCCGAGCGCGATCCGGACCCCGCGGGCGAGCAGCTCCGGCATGCGGCCGTTCTCGGACACCCCTCGGCCGCTCTTGGCCGCGGTGACCGGGCACATCGCCACCGCGGTGCCGGTGCGGGCGATGCAGTCGAGCTCGCCCTCGTCGAGCCCCAGGCAATGCGCGAGCAGCACGTTGGGACCGACCACCCCGATCGACTCGAGATACGCGGTCGGGCTGTGGCCGAGTCGCGCCACCGCGTCCTGGCGGGCCTTCGCCCCGCTGTTGTGATGGAGGGTGAGTCCGGTCCGGCGCTCGTCGACCACCCGCTTGAGCGTTTGCAGCAGCTCCGCGCTGCAGGTCTCGAGCGAGAACGGCATCGCCCAGGCGGAGATCCGCCCGTCGAGCCGGTTGTGCCACTTCTCGATGAACGACGTGGTGCGCGCGACGGCCTCCGCGGCGGGGAAGCGCGGCAGCGCGAACGGCGCCGGCTGGTCGGTGACGCACTCGCCCAGGATCACGCGGATCCCCGAATCCTCGTAGGCCTGCAGGCACGCGTCCGGGAACTTCGTGCTGCCGGGATCGAGGAAGCACACCGTCCCGTTCCGGAGCAGCTCGACCAGCCCGAGCAGTGTGGTCTGGTACTCCTCGTCCTCGGTCATGGCCGCCTGCAGGTTGAAGACGTGGACCAGCGGGCTCGCCTGCTCGTCGGGGAAGATGCCGCGCACCGGGTGCGCGTAGCTGATGTGCATGTGGCCGTTGAAGAAGCCGGGCGTGACGACCATGTGTCGCCCGTCGATCACGCGATCGGCGCGCGCGTGCTCCAGCTCGGCCGCCTTACCCACCCGGCTGATCCGGCCGTGTTCCACCAGGATGGCCCCGTCCTCGATGATGCGCCGCTCCGGGTCGAGGGTCAGGATGTAGCGCACGTGATCGATCTTGAGAGTCTGCTCTGCCATGGCGGGCCGCCTCCGTGAGAGCGCCGATTGAGGAACCGCCCGGAGTCTACGCTCCCGCGCCGGAGCTGTCCATCGCACGCCGGGTGGATGCTATGGTCGATCGGCATGACGCCCGCCCATCTCGCCT
>DATMMH010000415.1:0-7723 GCA_035569855.1 Candidatus Dormiibacterota bacterium | reverse complement strand
CTCGTCGAAGAACACCACCACCGGCACGTCCTCGGCGGCCTTCTCGCGGGCCTTGATGAAGATCTCGCGGATCTTCCGCTCGGTCTCGCCCACGTACTTGTTGAGCAGCTCGGGGCCCTTGATGTTGAGGAAGAAGCCCTTGACCTTCTCGCCGCGCTTCTCGGAGATGCGCGCGGCGAGGTTGTTGGCGACCGCCTTGGCGATCATGGTCTTGCCGCAGCCCGGGGGGCCGTAGAGCAGGACGCCCTTGGGCGGGGCGAGGTGGTGCTCTTTGTAGTAGTCGGCGTAGAGATAGGGCAGCTCGACCGCGTCCTTGATGGTCTCGAGCTGGGTCCCGAGGCCGCCGATGTCGTCGTAAGAGATGTCCGGCACTTCCTCCAGCGAGAGGTCCTCGACCTCGCTCTTGGGCAGCTTCTCGAGGAGGTAGCCGCTCTTGGCGTCGATGAGCAGGTGATCACCGATCTTGAGCTTGACCTGGCGCAGGGGGTCCGCGATGATGCCGACGCGATCCTCGTCGGCGCGCTGGGTGACGATGGCGCGCTCGGCGTCGAGCACTTCTTTGAGGATGACCACCTCGCCCTGGATCTCGTAGCCGGCGGTCTCCACGACGTTGAGGCCCTCGTTGAGGATCAGCTCCTGCCCGGGCTTGATGGCCTCGGCCTTGATGGAGGGGTGCAGGTTGACCTTCACCTTGCGTCCCTGGGAGAGGATGTTGACGGTGCCGTCCTCGTTGACGGAGAGGTAGACGCCGTAGGTCGAGGGGGGCGCGCAGAGCTTGTCGACCTCTTCCTTCAGCGCGGTGATCTGCTCCCGGGCCTCGTAGAGCGCGTTGACGAGCTTCTCGTTCTGGTTGAACGCCTGCACGAGCTGACGATTGGCCTCGCGCAGCTTGTTCTCGAGGATCATGAACTCCTTCGGTGCGTCCTCGAGTTTCTTGCGCAGCCGCCCGGTCTCGGCCTCGAGCGAGCGGACGTAAGCCTGCAGGTCCTGGACCTGGACTTCGTACTCGGTGAGGCGTCTCCGGTAGTTGGAGTCAGTCATGGGGAGGAATTTCGAGAGCCCTTTCATCCCTTCGGACGCGGGCTCCCGGCTCGGGTTGCCCTTCTTGTCGAACTCCTTCATGTTCGCCCATTCCTTTCTGGGTGAACCAGCGGGCACTTGCGCGAGCGCGACCACTTGCGCTCCGCTCCCACGTCTCTGAAAGGTGACCTCAGTATAGGAGCCCGTTTCGCGTTAAGTCAAGCGAATTGGCCTCGTTTTTCGATCGGGAGCCATTGATTTCATTTACTTTCTCCGATTCGTCTCGCTGCGATCACCTATCGCTTCACCGAGTGAAACCGGCGCCTCCCGATGCTGGTTCCAGCGCCGCCAGGCTCCATCCCGACGCGCCGTCGCGGACACTCTCCTTCGGTGTGAAGCAGGTTCGGTGCCATGTGACGCCGCCGCACCGGCGCCCGTCGTGTGCGGACTTCGCCAGCGCGCAAGCGCTGCAGCCGCGCCGAAGGCCCAAGCGATGAGCAGAAGCCGCGCGATGTGTCCAAGCATCGCGCAGCGGGTACGTTCGTCGTATAACAACGTCCATGTCGCGCGCGTGCCGGTCGATGGTGGTCATGGCGGCGCTCGTCCTCGGTCTCTCCGGGGCCGCCTGGGCTCAGGGCGGCGTGCTCCGCGTGGGCCTGCCGTCGATCCCGACCTCGCTGGACCCGGCTACGGCGCTCGAGGGACCGGTCTCGGTGATCGCGAGACAGATGTTCGACACCCTCGTGCAATACCGCGAGACCACGAGCGACATCGAGCCCGGGCTCGCGACTCGCTGGTCGGTCTCCCGGGACGGGCTCATCTGGACGTTCCGCCTCCGGGACGGAGTCCGGATGCACGACGGGACCGTGCTGACCGCGCAGCACGTGGTGGACGCGCTCGGGCGGGTCATCCTACCCAACGCCGCCAACGCGCCCAGCCCGAACCTGGCCGCGCCGCGGCTGGTGAGGGGGACGCCGGGTGTCGTCAAGGAGATCCGGGCCGTCGACGCGCGGACCGTGCAGATCAGCCTCCTGCTGCCCTACGCGCCGCTCCCGGCGGTCCTGGCCCACCCGGCTTTCTCCATCATCCTGCCAAGCAGCGTGGGCCAGCGCATGGTCGGGACCGGTCCGTTCATGCTGACCGAGGCGAGCCTTGGCCGGGTGGTGCTCGACGCCAATCCGACCTACTGGGGCGGCGCGCCCCGCTCGACGCGGCTGGTCTTCGTCGACGCCGGAGAGGACGGCCGGGGGGAGGCGATGCTGGACGCTCTGGCGGTGGACGTGGTCCTCACTTCGATGCTCCCCGCCCGCTCCGCCGGCGTGCTGGGGATCCCCGGCTGGCGCATCGGGTACCTCGCGCTCGAGACCGAGAAGGAGCCATTCAACCGGATCAAGGCCCGTCAGGCGGTGGCAGCCGCGCTCGATCCGTCACTCGTCGCCCCGTCCGTCTCGTCGATCGGCGTCCCCCTACTCTCGTTCCTCCCGCTCGGCGCCTGGGGGCGGCGTGACGGGCCCCCGGTGCTGGAGGCCAATCCCACGAACGCCAAGCGGCTCCTGGCCGAGGCGGGCTACCCGCGCGGGACCTCCGCCAACCTCCTGATCGGCGATGGCGCCAAGCCGGGGGACCTCACGCGGCTCGCGGAGGCGATCCGAGCCTCGCTCGCGACCGCGGGCATCTCGGTGCCCATCCAGACGGAGCCGGTGGAGACCGCGCTCCAGCTGGCCCGCAACGGTCAGCACCAGATGACGGTCCTGGAGGCCCGCCTTGAGGCCGGCGACCCTCACTTCCTGCTCTACCCGCTGTCGAGCAGCGAAGGCGCGACCAAGGGCAGCGAGGCGCACAACCTATCCTTCTACCGCAACCGGACCCTCGACGACCTGCTCATCCGGGCCAGCCAGGTCTCCTTCCGCGCCGAGCGCCAGCGGCTCTACGTCCGCGCGCAGGCCATGCTGGCGGAGGAGATCCCATGGGTGCCGCTCTACGTGCGCATGCACTGGGCCCTGGTCCGCCCTGAGGTCCGCAACCTGCGCCTGCACCCGAGCGGCAACCCGCGCCTGGACCGCGTCTGGATCGACCAGGCGCCCGGAAAGTAGCGCGCCACCGCAGGCGCGAAGGTCTGCGGCGAGACTGAGGGAGCCGCTTCGCTGTTCAATGCGGGGGCCTCGAAATGGCCCCCGCACTCCCCCAACGCGTAGACGAGCCGACTCCTGCCGGGCTGACGGGCCCGTGGGCCGTGTCGCGCCAGCCAGTCCTCTGCGCTTAGCCGTGCTTGCGAAGCTCGAGCCGTCCGATCTGACGGCGGTGGACCTCGTCGGGGCCGTCGGCGAAGCGGAGGGTGCGCGAGTGGGCCCACATGGACGCGAGCGGGAACTCCTGGCTGACGCCGCCGCCGCCGTGTAGCTGCATCGAGCGCTCGACCACGCGACCGGTGATGTTCGGCACCGCCACCTTGATCTCGGCGATGGCCTGGCGGGCCGCCTTGTTGCCGACGGTGTCCATCATGTAGGCCGCGTGCAGCACCAGCAGGCGGGCCTGGTCGATCTCGATCCGAGATTCCGCGATGCGCTCCAGCGTGATGTCGTTGTCGGCCAGCGGCTTGCCGAAGGCCACGCGCTTGGTGGCGCGCTTGCACATCAGCTCGAGCGCACGCTCGGCCACTCCGATCTGCCGCATACAGTGGTGGATGCGCCCCGGGCCCAAGCGGCCCTGGGCGATCTCGAAGCCCCGGCCCTCGCCGAGCAGCATGTTGGAGGCGGGCACCCGCACGTTCTCGAACAGCACCTCGCCGTGTCCGTGGGGGGCGTCATCGTAGCCGAACACGGTGAGCATCCGGACCACCTTGATCCCGGGCGAGTCGCGGGGCACCAGGATCATGGACTGCTGCTTGTACTTGTCCGGGTTCTTCGCGTCCGTCTTGCCCATGAAGATGAGGACCTTGCAGCGCGGGTCCCCGATCCCGGACGTCCACCACTTGTGGCCGTTGATCACGTAGGAGTCGCCGTCGCGCGTGATCGACGACTCGATGTTGGTGGCGTCGGACGACGCGACCTTGGGCTCGGTCATGGCGAACGCGGATCGGATCTTGCCCTCGAGCAGAGGCTCCAGGTAGAGCTTCTTGTGCTCGGCGTTCCCGTAACGCTCGAGCACCTCCATGTTGCCGGTGTCGGGCGCCGAGCAGTTGAAGGTCTCCGGCGCGATCGGTGAGCGCCCCATGATCTCGCACAGCGGGGCGTACTCGAGGTTCGTCAGGCCGGCTCCGCGCTGGCTCTCGGGGAGGAACAGGTTCCAGAGGCCGCGCTCGCGCGCCTTGGCCTTGAGCTCTTCCATGATCGGGGGGATCTGCCAGCGGGTGGGACCCGAGTTGAGCTGGTCGGCGAAGGCCGGCTCGCTCGGATAGACGTGCTTGTTCATGAAGTCGGTGAGCTGCTCCATGTACATCTTCGTCTTCTTCGAATACTCGAATTCCATGATCGGGCCCTCCTGGCGCCGGTGCCGCTGGTTCCCAGCCCGCTGGGTCGCGTGTGGCCCCAACCCTAGGGCCGCTTCCCGCGATTGTCAACGCCCGGCGCGCCCACGCCGGCTGGACTTGGATTGCCCGCCGTGGTAGAAAAATGCGAGACTTACGACGCATCCGGCCCTGACCATGCTCTCGATCTCCGACACGGCTACCGAGGTGGTGAACTGGGTGTTCCCCGAGCACGCGGGAGCGCCCGGCCAGATCCACGGCGGCCGCATGATGCAGTGGATCGCGACGTGCGGCACCATCGCGGCCTCCCGGGTGGCCCGCGGCAACGTGGTCCTGGGCGCCATGGACGACATCGACTTCCTGCACCCGGTGAAGGTGGGGGAAGTGGCGGTGCTGCAGGCGCAGGTCGAGTACGTGGGGCGCTGCTCGCTCGAGGTCGGCGTGCAGGTCTACGCCGAGAAGCCGGCCACCGGCGCGCGCGTGCTCACGCTCTCCTCGCATCTCGTCTTCGTCAAGGTGGACGAGCACGTCAAGCCGGTGCCGGTGCCCCAGCCGGTGACGCCGCGGGGCTCCGCCGAGGAGGCGCTCCACGCGGCGGCGGGCGAGCGGCGCGCCCGGCGGCTGCAGCGCTTCGCCCGGCGGGCCGAGCGCATCCGGGAGGTGGACGACGACGCCCCCGAGCAGCTGCGATGGCGTTTCGAGTCGTGCCGATCCGTCCTCCCGGAGGACGTCCTGTTCGGCAACACCATGTTCGCGGGCAAGCTCCTGCTCGACATCGACGAGGCGGGCGGTATCCTCTCCATGCGGTACTGCCGTGGGCTGGTGATGACCGCGTGTCTGGACGCGCTGGATTTCTACTCGCCGATCTCGGCGAACGAGGTGGTGACCTTCAAGGCCGGTCTCAATCACGTGGGAACGTCGTCGCTGGAAATCGGGGTCAAGGTGCTGAGCGAGGTGCCGTGGACCGGCGAAGTGCGCCACGCCTGCACCGCGTATCTGACGTTCGTACACCTCGGGCCCGAGCCCGGGGCGGCGCTCCGGCCCCAGCCGTGCCCGTTGTTCACCCCGCAGACGCCAGCCGAGCAGCGGCGGTGGGCCGAGGCGCTCGAGCGCCGGGCTCGGCGCCTGGAGCGCGTGAAAGAGCTGAAATCATCCCTGAGCAAGGGCGCGTAGGAGACCGTCATGTCGGGACACTCACGGTGGTCGCAGATCAAGCGGAAGAAGGGCAAGACGGACGTGCAGCGCGGCAAGCTGTTCTCGAAGATCCTGCGCGAGATCACCGTCGCGGCCAAGAACGGCGGCGGCGATCCCAAGGGCAACCTGCGCCTGCAGGCGGCCACCGAGGCGGCGCGGGCGGCCAACATGCCCGCCGACAACATCAAGCGGGCCATCCAGAAGGGGACCGGCGAACTGCCCGGCGAGTCCTACGAGGAGATCGCCTACGAGGGCTACGGGGCCGGCGGGGTCGCGATCCTGGTGCGGACCCTGACCGACAACAAGAACCGGACGGGCCCGGAGATCCGCCACGTCTTCGAGAAGAACGAGGGCCGCATGGGCACCGCCGGGTGTGTCGCGTGGATGTTCGACCGGCGCGGCCTGATCGAGGTGGACGCCCAGAAGGTCAAGGAGGACGATCTCCTCGAGAAGGCGCTCGATTCGGGGGCGACCGACGTCCGGCAGGTCGAAAAAGTATTCGAGGTCACCACGTCTCCTGATGAAATGGAGGCGGTGCGCCAGGTGCTGGAGCGGCAGGGGATGCCGGTGTTGGAGGCGCGCGTCGACATGGTGCCGCAGTCCACGGTGCGGGTGGAGGGCAAGGAGGCCGCGGCGGTGCTGCGGCTGATCGAGGCTCTCGAGGAGCAGGACGACGTCCAGTCCGTTTACTCCAACTACGACATCGCCGACGAGGTCATCGACGCCATCACCGCCGCGTAGCGCGCTTCGCGTCATGGGCGTGGACCCGGGGCTCGTTGCCACCGGGTTCGGCGTGCTGGAGATGGGCGCCGGAGGCGTCGGGGTCCGCGATGCCGGAGTCATCAGCACCACCACCGGGCAGCCCCTCGAGGTGCGGCTGAACGCCCTGTACCGGGCGGTGCATCGGATCATCGAGGCGGAGAGCCCCGGCCTGCTCGTGGTCGAGGATCTCTACACCGAGTACAAGTTTCCCCGCACCGCCATCCTGATGGGACACGCCCGCGGCGTGATCTACCTGGCGGCCCGTCAGCTCGGAGTAGGCGTGCTCGCGCTGGCGCCCGCCGAGGTCAAACGAGCGATGACCGGCAACGGCGCGGCGGGGAAGGCCCAGGTCCAGCGCGCGGTGCAGACCGTGCTCGGGCTGCGAGATCTGCCGCGCCCCTCGCACGTGGCCGACGCGCTCGGCCTCGCCGCGACGGGGATGGCGCGGATCGTCGGTCGCTTTCCTTCCCCTGCGGGGGCCTCGAGATGGCCCCCGCACTCCCCCCCACGCGCGATCAGCACGGCGCGCGGTCCGATCCGGCCATGATCGCGTCGCTGCGGGGGCGGCTGCGGCGGAAGCTGGAGGATCGCGTCATCGTGGAGGCGGCGGGAGTCGGCTACGAGGTCTTCGTGCCCCCGGTCACGCAGCAGGAGCTGGTGCACGCCAAGGCCGCCGACGGCGACGCGGCGGACGAGGTAGCGCTGGCCATCCACTACCACGCCACCCAGAACCAGCCGCGGCCGGTGCTGATCGGGTTCACCTCCGAGCTGGACAAGGAATTCTTCGAGAAGCTGATCACGGTGAAGGACGTGGGCCCCATGGTGGCGGCCCGCTCGCTCGCGGCGCCGGTCGGAGAGATCGCGGCGGCCATCGCGCGCCAGGACGAGGGCTATCTGCGGCGGCTGCCCGGCATCGGCCCGCAGAAGGCCAAGAACATCGTGGCGCAGCTGCAGGCCAAGGTCGCCAAGTTCGCGCTGGTCCGGCCGGAGGCTGCGACGCCGGAGCCCGCGGCGGCCGCGACCCCGGACGAGGAGGGACTGCGCGGCATGGTGTTCGAGATCCTGGTGAAGCAGCTCGGCTATCGCCCGAGCGAGGCGGCCCCCATCATCAGCGCAGCCATCAGCCGGCGCCCGGGCGTCAGCACGCCCGAGGAGCTGCTCGACGAGATCTACCGTGGCGGACGGACGGGCTGACTCGGGGGCGGGCCTGACCGACGAGGCCCGGGTCATGAGCCGGGCCGCTCTGCCGGAGGAGACGCAGGTCGAGCGGCAGCTCCGGCC
>DATMMH010000414.1:0-4206 GCA_035569855.1 Candidatus Dormiibacterota bacterium | reverse complement strand
GGGAGCGCCGGGAGGGAAAGTTCTGAACGGTCGCGTCCGGGCGGCGGCGTGGCCGGGTAGCGAGCGTTCGGCACGTGCGCCTCGATGGATCCGGAGGCTCCTGGTCCTTGGGGCGCTCCTGGGCATTGTTGCGGTCCTGCTCCCGTGGGGCGTGAGCGGACTCGGTCAGTGGCTCTTGGTGGCTGACCCGCTGGAGCCCGCGAAGGCCATTGTGGTACTGAGTGGCCGGGTGCCCTTCCGCGCCATGGAGGCTGCGTCGATTTACCGGGAAGGGCTGGCTCCGGAGGTCTGGCTCACGAAGGAAGTCGTTCGTGCCGAAGAGCTGGCGCTCGGTCGGTTAGGAGTGGCCGTCGTCCGGGATGAGGTCTACAACCGCCAGGCGCTCGAGCGCCTGGGGGTGAAACCGGAGGCGATCCGCCTGCTGGATGACGGGGTTTGGAACACGGTGGACGAAATGCGGCTCATCGCCCGAGAGTTGGCTCGTACTGGCGGCGATCGGGTGATCGTCGTCACGTCCAAAGCCCATAGCCGGCGCGTGCGCGCCGCCTGGGCGGCCATCGTGGGGATCTCGCCCAGGGCCATCGTCCGGTATGCCCGGGACCAGCCCTACGGCGGCAGAGGCTGGTGGCGGAATACGCGGGATACCCTCGACATCTCGCGGGAGGTGTTCGGGCTCATGAATGTCTGGGCGGGTTTTCCGGTACGGCCGGATCGGCACCCAAGTTGATGGAGCGTCTGGCGCACGCGATGACATGCCTCGGCAAGTTTCGCCGGTTGTCTTCGGGCGACCAACGGCTGCTCGTGATGGCGGCGGTGCTGCTGGCCGCCATCAGGCTCGGGCTGGCCGTCCTTCCGTATCGGAAGATCCGGGGACTCGTCGATCATCTGGCCCGGGTAGGCTCGCGCCACCACCCTGCGCCGACGGCCTCGCCGGAGCGCATCGCGTGGGCGGTGACGCGGGCCAGCCACGCGGTCCCGGCGGCGACTTGCCTCCCGCAGGCGCTGGCGGCCAGGGTGCTGCTCGAGCGCCGGGGCCATCCGGCGCGCGTCCGCGTCGGCATCAGCCGGACCGAGGGTGACCGGCTGCTTGCCCACGCCTGGGTGGAGAGCGAGGGCCGCATCGTGCTCGGGGGCGCGGATCTGGCCCGGTACACACGGCTCTCGGCCCTCGAGGCGGAAACCGGATGAGCTCGACGCCCGCGCGGTTCCGATCGAGTCCCGATGCCTTAGCTACGCGGGTCGGCGAGGAGATCGTGCTGGTGGACCTCAAGACCGACCGGATCTACTCGCTGAACCGGACGGCAGCGCGCATCTGGGAGCTCGTGTGTGCCGACTGTGACCGGATCGAGGTCGAGCGACGCATGCTGGAGGAGTTCGACGTCACCCCGGCCAAGCTCGCCGAGGCGATCGACGAGGTCATTGTGTCGATGACGCAGGACGGCCTGCTCGTGCGGTCGATATGACGGACCCCTGGCTCTTACGCTGGGACACTGCTCGCGAGCAAAGGCCGAGCCTCGTCGGCGCGTCGGACGTCGGCCGCTTCGGGCCCGGGTCCTCGGGCCTCGTAGCCTTCCAAGGCTATCTCTTCGACCGTGGCGAGCTGAGCGTAGGCCAGTCCGCCACGGACGCGGGGCTCGTCGCATCGGCCTACGAACGATGGCATGAGGCTCTCTTCGACAAGCTACGTGGCGCCTTCGCCCTGGCGATCTGGGACGAGGAGCGGCGATGCCTCGTCGTCGGACGGGACGCCATGGGGTTGATCCCCTGCTTCTACTGGTGGAACGAGCGCGTCGTCCTGGTGTCCCCGTCGCTCGACGCGATCCTTGGCCAGCCGGACGTGGATGCTCGCTTCAACCGGGTTCTCGTCGCGGAGTATCTGCAGAACATCCGGGGCTTCCAGCAGGTCCACGAGACCTTCTACGAGGACGTGCGGCGCTTGCCGCCCGCGCACACACTCTCGGTGAGCGGCGGGGCGCTGTCCCTGACACGTTACTGGGATCCGTTGCCGCCGGGCTTCGCCTGGGCGACGGAGAGTGAGGTAGCCCGGTTCACGGACGTGCTCGGCACGGCGGTCGACCGCAGCCTGGCCGCCGGGGCGGACAGTCTGGCGTTGAGCGGCGGCTTCGACTCGGTGAGCCTCGCGGTGATGGCGGCCGAGCGGCGCGATGGGCGCACGCCCCTTCACGCGATGTCGCTGCGCTTCACTGATCCCTCCTGTGACGAAGGGCCAAGGCAGATGCAGGTCGCCCAGGCGCTGGGGATGCCACAGTTGATGCGGTCGCTCGACGAGTGCCTCGACGAGGACTCGTTCGTCGGCGAGCTCCGGACGCTGTCGTGCGTGAGCCCCGGCCCGGTCATGAGCGCCTGGCAGCCCATGTACGCTCGTTTGTTGCGCTCCGCGGCCGATCGGGGGCTCGGCCGCATGATGACGGGGACCGGCGGGGACGAGATGTACTACGTGAACATGGGCCACGCGGCGGACTGCCTCCGTGCCCTCGACCTGCGGGGCCTCTGGCGCTTCTGCCAAGCCTGTCACGCGACGTGGCCCGGCGCGCCGGCGCGAGTCGCCCGTTACGTTCTCTGGGACGGGGCGATCAAGGGCGAGATGAGGCGGCAGGCCCGTACCCTACTCGCTTGGGTGTCTCCCCGTGCTCATGACTGGGTCCTCACGCGGCGGCTGAGGCGGGCGCGCCCGCCGTGGCTCGTCCCCGTTGACGACGATCTGCTCGCGAGGCTCGAGCGGCGGCCGCTGGAGTCGCCCGCCGTGGAGATGGCCCCCGGTGAGGGCGCGTACGTGCGCGCCATGCGGCGCCTGCCCCAGTCCCCGACGTTCTCGATGGAGCTCGAGCAGTCGCACGCGTGGGCGGCCCAGGCGGGATTCCGGTTCCTGTTCCCGTACTTCGATCGGGATTTGGTCGAGCTCTCTCTCCGCATGCCCCCCGCGCATCTGGTGGCCGGAGGCCGGGCCAAGGCACCGCTGCGCCGACTGGTGGAGGAGCGGCTCCCGTCCGTGGCGATGCCTGCCAGGAAGGTGCTCTTCGGTCAATTGTTCGATCGGGTGTTCCGTCTCCACGGCGCCCGCGCATGGGCGGCGCTCGGTGGGCCGCGCATCCTCGGCGAGTTGGGGATCGTCGATCCGTCACGCGTGAGCGCGATCATGGAGGACTATTTCAATGGCGTCGCCCGGCGCAGCCTCGAGGCCTGGCTGGTGCTGAGCATGGAGCTCTGGCTCCGGGCGCGATCCGGTGTGCCCTAGAGAAGCGAGGAGGAGAATCCGCATGGAAGAGCCCGAAGACAGATCCCAATCGGCCCGCCGGGAGGAGAAATCCCCCTGGGAGCGTCCCACGGTCACGCTCGCCGGCACGATCGCGTTGCTCGTGCGCGCCGGGAGCGCTCAGGGGAAGATCAGTGGAGCCTTCGACGGTGACATGAGCCAGTTTCAGGCATGCAATCCACAGTCGGATCCGATGTGCCACCACTAGCGCTTGGTCCGGGTATTCCCGGGCTGATCGTTTCCGATCGCGTGCAGCCGACGGCAGGGCTGCCGGACCGGCTGGCCCCGGGCGTCGAGGTATGTCGCGATGCCAGGGGAGACCTGCTCGCCTACTGCTGCGCGGAGAATGGCGCACTTCGCGTGGATCTCCCTGACCTGGCGTCATTCTCCTACGCGCGCGGAGCCAGCCACGTGAGAGCGATGCCCCATCGACCGCTGTCGCACGAGTTCATCCTCGACACGTATCACCACTGCGTGCTCCCCCTGATCTTGCCGGCGCTCGGCACCGAGGTCCTGCATGCGAGCGCCGTCATCGGCGCGGCGGGCGTGGCCGCCTTCTGCGGCCCCTCGGGAACGGGCAAGTCCACGATCGCCGTCGCGCTGGCTCGCCGCGGATACTCGCTATGGGCCGACGACGCGGTTGCAGTTGATACCGACGCGTCCGTGCCGACGGCTATCCGGCTGCCGTTCACGGTCCGGCTTCGCTCGGACTCGGCCCGGCTCCTGGGCGCCGAACGCGAGCGGCAGCCCGCCGCTACAGCGGCTCCGGTCGACAGGCAGCCCGCGACCCTCGCGGTGCTCTGCATGCTGCGGCGGACCCCGGATGCGACCACCACCGTAGTGGTCGAACGGCTCGAGGCCGCCTCGACGCTTCGGACCGCGCTTACTCACGCCTACTGCTTCAGTGTGAAGGATTCGGCCCAGAAGCGACG
>DATMMH010000413.1:0-6025 GCA_035569855.1 Candidatus Dormiibacterota bacterium | reverse complement strand
GATGGCCACCCGCGCCCAGGCCCGGAGGCCCACCCTCGTCATCGGGTTCCCGTCGACTCCGGAGACCATCGACCCCCACCAGTTCCGCTCGGTGCTGAGCGGCTCGATCATCGGCCTCATGGGCGAGGGGCTCATGACTCGCGATCCGCAGACCATGGAGATCAAGCCGCTCCTGGCCGAGTCGTGGAAGAACCTCAATCCCAACACCTGGGAGATCAAGCTGCGCCGCGGGGTGAAGTTCCACAACGGGGAGGACTTCACCGCCGAGTCGGTCAAGTTCACGGTCGAGCGCGCGATCGGGTCGAAGCTCAACACCCTGGGCAAGCTCACGTGGCCGCCGTCCTTCGGGCAGGACGTGCACATCGTGGATCCCTACACGGTGCGCATCGTCAGCCAGGTGCCGGACCCGATGGTGCCGAGCCGGCTCGCCGCCGAGTCCATGAACATCGCCCCGGCGAAGGGGCTCTCCGAGTTCCGGGACAAGTTCGTCACCGACCGCTTCATCGGCACCGGCCCGTTCCGTTTCGTGGAGCACGTGGTGGGCGATCGGGTGGTGATGGAGGCGAACCCGACCTACTGGGGGCCGAAGCCGCCCACGCAGAAGATCGTCTGGCAGGTGATCCCGGACTCGGCCACCCGGCTGGCCGCGCTGCAGCGCGGCGACGTGGACGTGATGCTCAACCTCCCGTTCCCGCTCGCGCCCACCGTCGAGGCCGACCCGAACCTGCGCGTGTACTCCGAGCTGAGCTCGCTCACCCACGGCATCCTGTTCAATGCCCGCGAGTCCGCGCCGCTCCGGGACCGGCGCGTGCGGCAGGCGCTGAACATGGCGGTGGACCGCGCCGCGATCCTCAAGGGCCTCTATTCCGGGCGCGGCCAGTTCCTCAATACCGTCACCGGCAAGAACGTGGCCAACACCATCGATCCCGGCGCGTATCCCTACGACCCGGCCCGCGCCAAGGCGCTGCTCGCGGAGGCGGGCTTCGGCGCGGGCTTCGAGCTCACCATGTGGCAGTCCATCGGGCGCTGGGTGCTGGCCGAGGAGACCGCCCAGGTGATCGCGGGCTACTGGGACAAGGTCGGAGTGAAGACCAAGGTGCAGGTGCTCGAGTGGGCGGAGTTCAACAAGCGCTCCGCCGCCTCGACCCATCGCGACTGCTTCTACTACGCCTTCATCAACGGCACCTGGGACGCCTCCTACACCGTGCAGCGCTTCAAGCCCGACTTCCAGACCTTCCGCTACTTCGACGCCTCCGGCGACCTGCTCAAGACGATCACCGAATACGAGCGCACCTTCGACCCGCGCCGGCGGCGCGAGCTGGGCGCCCAGGCGCTCCGGGGACTCCATGAGGAGGCGGTGTGGCTCTTCCTCTGGCAGCTGGACGAGCTGTTCGGCGTCTCCCGGAAGGTGAAGGGCTTCAAGATGCGCCCCGACAACCTGCTCTGGGTGCGCGACACCTACGTGGAGGCCTGACGCGCTCCCGTTCCTCCTGCGCCGGCTCGGCCACGCCGCGGTGGTGGCCCTCGGGGTGTCGCTGGTCGTGTTCGGCCTCGTCCACCTCTCGGGCGACCCGGTCCTGCTCATGGTCTCGAGCGACGCCCCGCCCGACGTGGTCGCCGCGACCCGTCGCGCGCTGGGCTTCGATCGGCCGCTGCGCGAGCAGTTCACCCACTACGTGACCCGCGCCGCCCACGGCGACCTGGGTATCTCGCTGCGCAGCAACCTCCCGGTGGCCGAGCTGATCCGGGAGCGGCTCCCCGCCACCATCGAGCTGACGCTGGCCGCGCTGCTGGTCGCGGTGGCGGTGGCGGTGCCCGCCGGCATCGTCGCCGCGGTCAAGCGCGGCTCGGCCCTGGACCATCTCGCGATGGTGGGCGCGGTGGCGGGGCAGGCGGTGCCGATCTTCTGGCTCGCCCTGCTGCTGATCACCCTCTTCGGCGTGCACCTGCGCTGGCTGCCCGTCTTCGGCCGCGGCTCGCTCGCCCACCTGGTGCTGCCGGCGGTGAGTCTCTCCACCGTCATCCTGGGCCGCCTCGCGCGGCTCGTCCGCTCGAGCATGCTCGAGGTGCTCGGCCAGGACTACGTGCGGACCGCGCGCGCCAAGGGCCTCGCCGAGCCGCGGGTGCTCGCCGCGCACGCGCTGAAGAACGCGGCGATCCCCATCGTGACCCTGCTCGGGCTGCAGTTCGCCCAGCTCCTGGGCGGCGCGGTGGTCACCGAGACCATCTTCGCCTGGCCGGGCATCGGGCGCCTGGTGGTCGAGGCGATCTTCAACCGCGACTTCCCGGTGGTGCAGGGCGTGGTGCTGGTGGTCTCGCTGATCTTCGTCGCGGTGAACCTGCTGGTGGACCTGGCCTACGCCGCGCTCGATCCCCGCATCCGCACCGAGACCGCCTGATGCGACGGGACGTCGCGTTCTGGCTCTCCACGCTCGCGCTCGGCGCCATCCTGATCGCGGCCGCCTTCGCCGAGCGCCTCGCGCCCTACGGGCCCAACGAGCAGGACATCCTGCAGCGGCTGCAGCCGCCCGACCTCGGCGCGCACGTGCTCGGCACCGACGAGGTCGGGCGCGACATCCTGAGTCGGCTCATCTACGGGGCGCGGATCTCGCTCCTGGTCGGGGTGATCGCGGTGGGCTTCTCCTGCCCGCTCGGAGTCCTGGTAGGGCTGGTCGCGGGCTACGCGGGCCGCCGCACCGACTCGGTGCTGATGCACGTCACCGACATCCAGCTCGCGATCCCCACCATCCTGCTCGCGATCGCGGTGGTGGCGGTGCTCGGCCCCGGCCTGCCCAACGTGATCCTGACCTTGAGCGTCACCGGCTGGACGCTCTACGCCCGCCTCGTGCGCGGCGAGACGCTCGCGGTCAAGACCCGCGACTTCGTGCATGCCGCCCGCGCCAACGGCGCCGGCGACGCGCGCATCATGGTCCGGCACGTGCTGCCCAACGTCTTCTCTCCGGTGATCGTGGTCGCGGTGTTCGCGGTGGCCAACATGATCATCCTGGAGGCCACCCTATCCTTCCTGGGGCTCGGGGTGGAGCCGAGCGTGGTCACGTGGGGCCGCATGCTGAACGGCGGCCGCCTCTACCTGCGCACCGCCTGGTGGCTGACCGCCTTCCCGGGTTTCGCCATCTTCGTCACCGTGCTCGCCGTGAACCTGCTCGGCGACCACCTGCGCGACTGGCTCGACCCGCGCCTGCGCGGCTCGCTCGGCTCCGCCGCGGCCTCGTAACGGCGACGCGCGCGGAACGCCGCGCCTTCGTCCCGCCCGCGCGATCGAAGATGCCCTCCGGGATGAGCGCCGAGACCACGTAGTTCGGCACGTCCACCACGTTGCTCACGCGGAGATCGACGGCCACGCTCGAGATCACGTACGCCTGCTCGCGCGTCCAGCCCCGCTCCTGCAGCAGGTCGATCATGTTCAGCAGCGCGTTGCGGCAGGCCAGCGTGAGGTTCTCCCCTTCGTTGACGCCGTCGTCGCGGATCGGCATGCCGGTGGCGGCCAGGAAGCGCTTCGGCGCCGCCCACTCCGGCGGGGCGAAGTAGCCGCCGTGGCGGAAGCGCGGACCGCGCGCGAGGGTCTTGCCCGCGCCCTTGAGCACCTTGAACTTGACCACCGCGGTGGCCCCCATCTCGACCGCGGTCACGCAGACCTCGCCGTCGCCCTGGGCGAAGTGCCCGTCGCCCGCCGAGAACAGCGCGCCCTCCACCGCCACCGGCACCTGGAGGACCGAGCCCTTGGTGAGCTGCTTGACGTCCATGTTGCCGCCGTTCTCGCGCGGCGGGATCGTGCGCAGCCCCTCGGTGGCCGCTACACCCTTGCCGGGCACCGCCCCCGACGCGTCGGGCGTCATCACGAGCCCGCCGCGGCTCAGCAGGGCCTGCTCGCGCCTGGCCCACGCGACGACCTGCTCCCGCGACGGCGCGACACCGATCACCCCCATGAACGGGGCGCCCGGGATGCGCACGCCCGGGAGCTGGGGCGAGGTCGCCCAGCCGTCGGCGATGCGCCAGTGCACGAGGTAGGGTGTGGTGTAGAGGTCCCGCAAGAACCCGAGCCCCGGCACGATGCCGGTGAACGCGTGCCGCTGCGGCAGGACGTCCACGAACTCGATCTCGAGGATGTCGCCCGGCCGGGCTCCCTTCACCAGGACCGGCCCGGTGATCGGATGGACGGCGCCCGCGTCCATCTGGGCCATGCCCGCGGCGGTCACCGAGGGGCCGAGCTGGCCGTCGACGCCGTCACGGGTCTCGAGCACGACCTCCTCGCCCTCGCTCACCTCGAGAATGGGCGGGATGTCGGGGTGCCAGCGGTTGTGTCCGGTCTTCGGCTGGTCGGCCAGCCGCTTGCTGCGATCGATCTCGACGCTCTTCATGGAGGCTCCTCGCCCGTCGGGACTACGCGGTGACCTTCATCCAGTCGTGCGACTGCTCGAAGGCGTGCGCGGCGCGGTAGATGGTGGACTCGTCGAAGGCTTTCCCGATCAGCATCAGGCCGGCGGGGAGCCCGTCGCTCAGGCCGCACGGCAGGGTCATCGCGGGATGGCCGGTCACGTCGAACGGCGCGGTGTTCGGGAGCATCTCGAAGGCGCGCTGGATGATCTCCATGCGCGGCGCCCCCGCCTCCGGAATGCGGGTGGCCCGCATCGGCAGGGTCGGCATCAGCAACAGATCGTAGCGGCCGAGCGCATCGTCATACGCGGCCCGGAGCTTGCGGGCCAGGTTCTGCGCCTTGGCATAGTAGTGGCCGCGGTACTTGTTGAGCGCGTACTGCCCGAAGAGGATCGTGGCCTTCAAGGTCTCGGAGAGCTCGTCGGCCCGCGACCGCCAGCTCGCGTGGGCGTCGATCAGGCTCGTGACGTAGAGCCCCTTCCAGTTGAAGCCGTAGCCGTTGCCGTTCATCATCTGCCAGGTCGCGCCCTCGACCGCGATCGGAGTCCAGATCGCGGGAGCCAGGAGGTGCATCGGGATCGAGACCTCGGAGACGGTGGCCCCCAGCTCCTTGAACCGGTCGGCGCCCCGCCGCACCAGCGTGTCCACGACCTTCTCGGACGAGGGCAGGCCGAAGCCCTCCCGCACCACGCCGATGCGCATGCCGGAGGCGCTGCCGGTGAGCGCCTTCGTGTACGCGTCCACCTTCACGTCGACCTGGCGCGGGTCGAGCCCGTCGGGACCGGCCAGCACCTCGAGCAGCAGCGCGTTGTCGGCCACCGTCGCGGTCATGGGCCCGGTGTGGTCGAGGGTCAGCTCGATCGGCATCACGCCGGTGTACGGCACGAGCCCGTGGGTGGGCTTCATCCCGTAGATGCCGCAGTACGCGGCCGGGATGCGGATCGAGCCGCCCTGGTCACCGCCGATGGCCATCGGCACCTCCCCGGCCGCCACCACCGCGGCGCTGCCCGAGGAGGAGCCGCCGGCGGAGTAGCCCGGCTTGCGCGGATTCTGCACCGGACCCGCCGCGCTCGTGTGGCTGCCGCCCGAGAAGCAGAAGTACTCGCAGTGCACCTTGCCCGCGATGGTGCCGCCCGCGTCCAGGATGCGCGTCACGATGGTGGCGTCGACGTCGGGCACGTAGCCCTCGAGCGTGGAGGCCCCGTTCATCATCGGCACGCCGGCCAGGCAGACGTTGTCCTTGAGCGCCACCTGCTTGCCCGCGAGCCGGCCGGTGGGCGCGCCTTTCACCTTCGACTTGTAGTACCAGGCGTTGTACGGATTCTCGGCGCCCTCCGGCCGGTAGCCCCGTGTGCGCGGGTACTTCACGGGGGGCAGGTTGTCGGCCATGGACTCCAGCAAGTTGTAGGCCCCGACACTGCCGGTCATCGTCTCCAGGAAAAATCGCACGTCGTCGTCGGAGAGATTCATGCCGAGCTGTCGGGCGACGGCGGCGAGCTCCGCGGGAGTGGGCGGCTTCACGCTGGCCATGGTGTCCCTCCTTCTGGTGAGAGCGCGGTGGCGAAAGAACCGACCGGATTATCCGCTCCGGCCGAGGACCTCCGCAACCGGGTTCTCGGCGGCCCTAGAT